>VGIR01000128.1 GCA_016867815.1 candidate division WOR-3 bacterium
GGCCCGATCCTACCTACGCAGCCGGCAACGCCAGCCAGAAGTGGTCAGGAGTTACTTTGCGGAAGAGCACGTCCGATATGCGGCAACATGACCTCAAGCTGTCAAACATTTAGTGCTCTCCGTAGTAACCCGGTTGACCAGTTGGTGGGGTCTTTCGGCCCCGCCGTGTCGGTTCTGTCGCGGTACTCAGAAGTGAAGACGCAGACGGGCGACCCCGTAGACGTAGGCCATATCTTGGAGTTGGCGGCCGAGGCAGTGATGGAGTGGCGCCTCTCAAGGCTGGTGCCTGAAGGGTTGAAGGACCTCGATGCCGAAAGCCAGTTTGTCCTGCTCTGCTGGGATGTGCAGCGGGCCGCCGAGTTCAAGTTCGACCAGGCGCGTCTCATGGGTACTGCTGTCAACCGCCCAGTTGCGCAGTTGGAGTACGCAGGTTTGGTCGTGAAGAAGGGCGAGTGGACCCGCATATCGCCAGCGTCGGAGAGGCGCCGCGAGCGTGCACTGGAGCGTCGTGAGGCCGAGGCGCTGGAGCTCGACATGGGCCAGCCGATGAAGGTGCGAGTGAAGAAGACCGGCATCCGCAAGATACACCCGAAAGACCCAGAGTTCCGAACCGCTATAGATGGTTGCCATGCGCTGGCCCTGGCCGGTGTGAAGCGAGACGGGTTCGATATAGGAGAAGCCAAGACTCTTGCCCGACGCCAGGGCTGGACCAAGGAATCACCAGTGGCACGGCTGATGGCCGCGCTGGTGAAGGCCGCGCCGCCGGCAATGTGGCATCCCGAGAAGAAGGCCACGGCAGGGTCGAAGTATCCCGAGTTCAGGTTCTGGCATGATGCCTTGGAGCCTTTGTTCGGCATCGAGCCGCCGGACTGGGACAAGCCGAAGCCCGAGCAGTTGGACGCATTTGCAGCGCATGAAGGGGAAGCTCTGGACTACGAGATGGAAGCTGACACCGAGGAATCCGAGGAGGAATCGGAGGAAGCCTAGTGGCTTGGGTGGCGAAAGACGGGAAGGCCAAGCGGGCATACAAGCCGGGCAACCTGCTCAGGCACAAGTGGCAGCGATTCACACGCGGCCCGGACAGGGAGCTCCTTGAGAAGCTCTACGAGCCGGGGCTGGCTCGGGCGGTCCGCTACGACCGGTGCTGTTCCTACTTCTCCAGTTCGGTCCTTGCCGCTGCCGCGCGGGGCTTTTGCGGCCTGACCAAGCGTCTGCTGTGGCTGGACAAGGATGCGCCCAGGCCTGCGGTCCGGCTGCTGGTCAACGAGGAGCTTGCTGAGGCGGACGTACAAGCTCTGGTGGAACGCGGCGACGCTGAGGCGCTGGCCAAACGTCTCCAGAGCAGATTCAAGACGCCGCAGGATGCCTACGAGCGCGAACGTCTCTCGATGCTGACGTGGCTGCTTCAGGCCGGGTTCCTTGAAGTCAGAGTCGGTGTGATGCGGCAGGGCACCGGCATCGCTCATGCCAAGTTCGGTATCATGACCGATGACCACGGTGCGGCAGTGGTCTTTGCCGGCAGCGGAAACGAAACCGCGGCTGGCCTGCTTGCCAACTACGAGCAAGTCGAGGTCTCGACTTCCAGGTCCGACCCAGCCCGCCACAGCCACTACCGCGAGGAGTTTGAACGCCTGTGGCGCAACGACGACCCCTATGTCTTCACGGTTCCACTGCCCGAGGCGCTGAGGGAGAGACTCATCAAACTGGCCTCGACTGAGCCGCCTGTGCGCGAGCCAAGGGCTGATCGGAAGCGCCTGGAGGCAGCGATGGTGTGGCGATTCATCAGCGAGGCTGCGTATCTGCCGAACGGCGCCGGGGCTTGCGATGCTACGATGATGGTAGACCTCTGGCCACACCAGCGGCATGTGGTCGAGGACACCGCCGCGGCCTGGCCTGCCGGCAGGCTGCTGTGTGATGAAGTCGGGATGGGAAAGACCATTGAGGCGATAGCGGTCATCCGCAGACTGAGGGCCGGACGCGGGGCAGAGCGGGTGCTGATTCTGGCTCCGGCTGGGCTGCTCGGGCAGTGGCAGGACGAGTTGCGCGAGAAGGGCGGGCTGGTTGTGCCTCGGTTCGAAAATGAACGGCTGGTCTGGGCCGACGGCACGAGTGAGCCGGTTCCGCTTCAGGACGCGCTGCGACAGGATGTGCTCTTGCTGAGCCGCGAGACGGCGCGTCTCGAAGCACAACTGAACCGGATTCTGGCAGGACCGGACTGGGACTTGGTGCTCATGGATGAAGCGCATGCGGCACGCAGGGCGCGCGGCATAGAGGGCGAGTTCAACTCAGGCAACCTGCTGCTCGATCTGCTCCGTAAGCTACAGCTTTCCGGCAAAGCGAAGAGCATCCTTCTACTTAGCGCTACACCGATGCAGATTCACCCGTGGGAACCTTGGGACCTGATGTCGGTGCTCGGTGTTGGAGGTCTGTGGCTGAGCGAGTTCGCTTGGGTGCGGTCGTACTATGGCTGCATCGCCGCACTGAGCAAGACCGACGCACCCGTGTCCGAGCATCTGACCCGCGACGCGGACGTGCTCCTGCGTGTAGAGGCCAGCTCAACGGAAGAGCTATCCAACCGCCTGTCGTTCGCAGTGGGACAGGAGAGGCGCGAGTTGGCCCGTTTCTTGAGGCAGCAGTCACCGCTGACTCAGAGGATGCACCGCAACACCCGCAAGACCTTGGACGAGTACCGCGCGCTCGGGCTTCTGGAAAGTAGACACCCAAAGCGGCTGGTGGACGACCGGCGCTTCCGCTATGAAGATGAAGTGGGCGGGTTCGAGGAGCGGGCGGTATATGATGCGGTAACCGATTATATCGAGAGGCGATTCGGTCTTAACGCCGGCGGCGGTGGCAAGGGCTTTGTAAGAACCGTGTATCGACGACGGGCATCGAGTTCGCCACGAGCACTGGGTGAGTCTCTCAAGAACAGAAAGGAACTGTTGCAGCGGGTAGTCTCCAAACAGGCGTACGATTCGTACTTGCCGCCGGATGAAGACCCGGACCTGCGTGGGTTCCTCAATGAGGATGAGGAGCTTCCGAGTGGACGCATCCCGGCAGGCGTTCCCGACAATCCGCGAGATGCCCAGTCCGAGATAGAGGAGATTGAACGCCTGCAGAACATGCTGACTGCACTAGGGAGCCGGGACCGCAAGCGGGATTTCTTCTGGCCCATCCTGCAAGAACTGCTCGACGAGGGTCGACGCGTGCTGGTCTTTTCCTGCTACACGGACACGGTTCACTACGTGCGCGATTTCATCCGGGAATTCCATCCGTCCGAAGTCGGGTCTTTTACAGGCGAGGGTGGTGCGCGCTGGGACGGCAGCCTGTGGTACGACTGCAGCAAGGAAGCCATCACCGAGGCGCTTCGCAAGGGCGAGGTGCAGGTGCTGGTCTGCAACGACGCCGCCAGCGAGGGGCTCAACCTGCAGGCCGCGAGCGCCGTGGTGAACTACGACCTGCCGTGGAACCCGAGCCGGGTCGAGCAGCGCATCGGCCGCGCGGACCGTATCGGCCAGGCAAGAGACAGCGTGAAGGTGGTGAACCTGTTCCTTGAGGACAGCGTGGATGACCGAGTATATGGCGCTTTACAGAGACGTTGCGGACTGTTCGAGCACTTCGTCGGCCCGATGCAGCCCGTGCTGGCAGTTGCCCGAGACGTGCTGCTCGGCAAACTGGGCGAGGACGAGGTCGAGACCGCCGCGCGCGAGGCGGAGCGCGACGACCTGGCACAGGAGACCTACATCTCCGCCGAGGCAGTGAGGGTCAAGGCAGACTCGCCCGTCGCGCGGGAAGATCTCCTATCCGCGCTTGAACTGCTCGACCCGGATATGCCGGTCGGTGCGACTCGCAAGGACGCATCGTGGTCGCTCAAGCTTGGCAACCGCAGGCGGCGACTCGGTTTCACCCCCAAGGAGATGGAAGCCGACCCAGACGCTGAGGCCCTGCTACCCGAGTCTGATCTCGTTGCCGAGGTAGCGCGGCGCTTGGCGCACAAGGGAGAATTGCTGCCCCTCGTGATTGGCACCAACGCCGATGGACCATTCCGTGCGTCCGTCGCAAGGTGGTTGACGCCAACAGAGATCATCGACGTGCAGTCCTGCCACCAGTTGAAGAAGCTCGTTGCCGAGTGGGACGGCGTTCGCCCTGAACCCGCCCGATACCAGGAGGCGCTTCGCGCCGCTGAGGCGGAGGCGGCAGCGCGTATACAGCAGATGAAGGTCCAGTCCGACGAGGTCGCCATTCAGGCTGCAACCGACCAGCAGCGAGCCGCGCGACTGCGGTTGCTGGCTGAGCTTGCACGATTCCTGCTGTGTCTGTCGCAGCAGGGCGACCTGAATCAGACGTTACATGAGCATTCCAGTCGGAAGGACGCGCGGGCGGAGTGGCTGAGACAGGCATTCGGCCTGCTTGGCAACGCCTACCCGGACTGGGCAGAAGAGCTGCACGTCGATCTGCAGCCATACCACGAGGGTCTGCCTGAGAACCGCCGTAATGCACGTCTGCTCGGCTCCGAACTGCACGCCGCTATGTCCGATCCACGCTGGCCGTCCACGAGTTCGGGACCAGCTGCGGAGGTTTGAGGTTGGAAGTCTAGCTAGAAAGGGGTTGACTATGGGAGTGACCAAGCACGACCGCATCGCGAAAGAGATAGCAGCCAAGAAGGGCACGGTGTATCACCCGGACAAAGGCGTGGATATCCGTACCCCAAAACAGGCGATTGAAGTAGAGGTAGACCCCGACAAGTTCAAAGAGGGCGTGAGGCAGCTACAGGGCACCGACAAGGCCCGCTACCTCGCCATTCCCAACGACCTAGTCAAGGACGCCAAGGAGTACACCAAAGGCACGGGCGTCGGCGTGATGAACGAGCACGGCACCATCAAGAAACGGGCCCGGTAGAGCCGGCGAGGAAGTGAGCGTGGGACGCCCTTGAGCAGATCACCGAAATGATCGGAAAGGAGACAGGCATCAGCAAGACTTCTATCGTCATAAGGGACCCCGTATGGGGCCATATCAGTTTTCCCGACTACATCACGGCAATCATAAGGACCGAGGCTTTCGAGCGGCTCAGTTTCGTATCACAATTGGGACTGGCGCAACTCGTATTCCCAGGTGCGGTTCACACGAGACTAGGCCATTCGCTCGGAGTATACCACCTCGGTCAACGAGTGCTGGCGCAGCTCAGGAACCCTGGGGATTGCAGTGGCGTGGTGCTGGATCCAGTTGACGAAAAGTGCTTTCTCTCTGCCTGTGTCCTCCATGACGTGGGGCATTACCCCTTTTCACACACTCTAGAGGAACTCCAGTCACTCAAGACGGACCATGAGCATCGTGCGTCTGCCATGTTCGAGACGGGGGAGCTAGCTAGGGTGCTGGAGAAGTACGACATAGACAAGGGGCGGGTTTCAGCAATCATTGAGGGCAAGGCATCAACTCCAAGAGACCAGCTGCTGAGCAGTACGCTAAACAGCGCAATAGACATAGACAAATGCGATTGCTTGAGGCGCGACAGCTTCTTCTGCGGCGTGGACTATGGCCTCGTCGACGTCGATCGCCTAATACAAGCGTTGCGGCCCAATAAAGCAGGGGATTTTGTAGCCCTGACAGAAAAGGGGATAGGCCCGGTTGAGTCATTGTTGCTGGCCCAATACCTGAGAGGATGTCCCTGTCTTAGTTGAAAATCAGTAGCGGTTCCCCTGCCCGGATGGTAGCATCTGGGTTGTTTGAATGTTATGAAAGGAGAACCGCTGTGAGAAAGTACCGGAGATGGTCGTCGGCTGCAAGTCGGAACGTCAGGTCGGCAGGCAGGCAGGTGCTGGCTTCGCTGGATCAGGAGGATGCCTTGGAGCTATTGCAGG
>VGIR01000129.1 GCA_016867815.1 candidate division WOR-3 bacterium
GACCCGCACTCCGTAGTCGCGGTGCGACGGATGGACATCTACTACGTCACCCCGGACGCGGAACGTCGACCGCTTCAGGTCAACGTCGTTCCGCGTATACTGGAGCTTCACCAGTTCCTCAAGCAGGTGCTCCCGGTCCATGTCCTTGCCGATTTCGACCGGCAGAATCGAGTTGCGGAACTCCCACGGCTCGCCCAGGTTGTAGATGCAGGATACCGAGGCAACCACAATCACGTCGCTCCGCTCCACCAGCGCCGAAGTGGCCCGCAGCCGCAGCCGCTCAATCTCCTCGTTGATGGAAGCGTCCTTCTCGATGTACAGGTCGTGCTCCGGAACGTAGGCCTCGGGCTGATAGTAGTCGTAGTAGGATACGAAGTACTCAACCGCGTTCTCGGGGAAGAAGCCCTTGAACTCGCCGTAGAGCTGCGCGGCCAGGGTCTTGTTGTGCGACATGATGATAGTCGGCCGGTTCAGCCGCTCGATGACATTCGCCATCGCGAACGTCTTACCAGACCCGGTAACGCCCAGCAACGTCGCGTACTTCGCCCCGCCGCTGATGAACTCGCACAGCTTGTCGATGGCCTCAGGCTGGTCTCCTGACGGACGGAATGGAGCAACGAGTTTGAACTGCTGCTGCCTTTCGTCCATCAGCTAGCCTCTTTCCATCTGGCATTTTGCGATTTGCACTTTGCATTCTGCAGTTTGAATTGGCGGCGCAGCCGCTGCTGGCTGGTCACCGCTAGGTCTGAATGGAGCTACAAGCTTGAACCTGTCCTTCTGGTCACTCATAGCCGAATCTCCGCGTCACCCCCTCCCTTCCATTCCCTCCCCCTTGCAGGGGGAGGGAGAGGGTGAGGGTAGGCGTCATGCGTCTAGCGTTTGGCGTCAAGCGTCATCCCCGGCTGGTCTCCGGACGGCTTGAACGGCGCTACAAGTTTGAATCTGTCCGTCTGTTCAGTCACAACGAGATTCTGAGACTATGCTAGATTGGCTCAAGCGGACGTTGGATCCATCTATCCGGAACCAGAAAGTCGGAAACCCAAGGCCGGCTGGCACTAGCCACTAGCTGTCGGCCGCTGCCGATGCGCCGACGCCGGTTACAGACACGGCGTAGTGCGTGTCGGCTGAGAAGCTCACCTCAGCTTCGCGACGACCCGGCTTTCGTCGCCGGAGAACGTCGGCGTCTGGATGCGGTTGTGAAGGCGCTGGGCCCAGTAGGAGACGTTCTCGGACACGTACTTCCGGAACTCGCCGACGGTGATGGCCTTGTCCTTGTTGGCGTCGGCCTCACCTTGCAGGCCCTTCAGGAACCAGTACGTGAACAGGCCGTGTCGTTTATCGGAGTACCACGACGCCACTTCGCCCGCTCCACAGGCCGTGACCACGTTCATGTTGCCTACCGGCTGCTCTGTGACTGCTGCAACCGGCAAGGGGCTGGCCTGCTCAATGATCATACCCTTGTCGTAGGCACCGGAGAAGCACGCGTCCAGCACAACCGTCATGCTCTTGGCTGGAACTTGGCCGAGGTTCTCGTAGAACGTGCTGAGCGGATAGCCCTGCAAGTCAATGTAGCTCGGCTGGGCATCGGTCGGGACAAGGTACGCCTCTTTGGTCTTCAGGTCCGGCGCCCCATGGCCAGCGTAGTATACAAACACGTCGGACTCATCCTTGCGAACGTAGTTGTAGAGCTGGCCCTGCGGCTTGCCCTTAATCCCGAACACACCCTCCAAGTCAGCCTTCGAAGGATTCTGTAGGAATATGACGTTCTTCGCATCGTAGCCGAGCGCTTTGACCAGGTACACCTGTATCAGTGAGGCATCCCTCAATGCATATTCAGCCGTTGGCACCTTGGTATAGTCCCTGACAGCAACTACAACGGCGACCGCATCGGGATTGCGCATAACCGCAGTGGGGATGCCAGTGTCAACATCGGCAACGAGAGAAAGTGGACGCCTTCCCTGGGCCAAACCCGTGTCCACAGGGGCGATGGACACCTGCTCGAGACGTTCAACCGGACGATTCAGCGGGAAGTGCAGACCTATGTCCTTGCAGAACTCCGGCCGGGCCTCGCGCACCGAAGCAGTCAGACGCAGGCTCTCGGCCTCAAACCGTGCGCCGACGAAGATTGGGAAATCCAATCTCTTCCACGCTCCAGGTTCGAGACTGCCTAGGTCGAACACGTCTTCGTTTCCCAGATACCTGACGCCGGTCGGCGTATGCACCTGGCACTCCACCTCATCGGCCTTACCCTTGCCCCGATTCAGCACCACAAACGAAACTTCCGCTGACTTGCCGGGGACAACTTCACCCTCAGCGACACCTTTCTCGTGGACTACCAGGTCGGGCGGCTCGAACTGCCTTGCCTCGAATCTGAGAAGCACTGGCGTCGCGTCGGCCTGAAAGTACGGTTCCAGCAGCTCAACCTTCAGCTCGACTGTGTCCGTAGGCAGCGATCTGTTCGCACTCACGGGTACGACTACGCGCTTCCTCTCACTCAGCTTCAAGTCTCCGACCGGATAGGTGGCCGGCACCCGCAACCCGGGAATCACGCGCGCGGAGGTGAGCTTCGCCTGGATGTCGTTGGCAATACCCTTCCCGGAATTGGCCACCGTCAACACGATCCGGCCCGACTCGTCACCGTCGAGGGCGAGGTCCCGGTCGCCTGTCGAGTCATCAAAGGTCGCAGCAAACGACAGCGCTGGCGGGAAGCGTTCCGGTGGCTGCGTAGCGCCGAGCACTCCGTTATCGCCCACCGTCACGCCGGCCCGAGTAACCGGGGATGACTTCGAGTACACCCAGAGTTCTGCTGTCCCACGGGACTGCTTCAGCCGCGGGAAATCGCTCAATGGTATGACGACCACGCCGTTCCTGCCGGCAACGTACTCCTTGGTGAACGCCCGGTCGGCCGACTGGGCAACAATCCTCTCGCCCGGGGCCGGTTCGAAGTCAGCACGGACCTTGCCAGCGTCCACGGTTCCACGCTTGTAGGCGACAAGCGCGGCCACTACCGGCGCAGCCGCCGCAACGCCGATTGAGTACTGCCCCATGGCAACGCGACCTTGCGACCACATCAATCCGCCCAGCGCGGAAAGGCCCAGTGCTCCGCCGACGTTCCCGACCCAGCCCCAGGTTGACAGTCCGCGCCGATAGCCGACCTTCTGTCCCGGCGCAGGCGCAATGCGTCGCGTGCACTTCACCCCCACCGCCGGTTTCCGCTTCAGAGTCGCACTACTGGCCTCGACCTTGTACTCGTAGCCGGCTGCCCGGTCAGTCGGCACGTATTTCGTGGTGCAGCCAGCCAGAGCCCCCACGCACACCAGCCACAGGAGTCGCCTGGAATTGATCCGCACGACTACCTTGCTCCGACCACTCGTACCATTTCCAGGCTACCGTAGCTGTAAGTCACATAGACGCGGTTCTGAAGGGCGTTGTACGCAAGACCGTAGGAGTCGTAGGTCATGTTGTCCAGACTATCGACAACGGAGTTGGTAGGGCAGTCCATCACCTTCAGGTGATCGTTGTTGTAGCCTTCTGTGCAATAGACCTTGTTGTTCGCGCTGTTCCACACCAAGGCGGTCGGGTTGCCGACTCCTCCCACCGTCGTGATGACTGAGTTCGTCGCGCCGTCAATCACAGACACGCTGCCGCCGTCCGCGTTCGCACAGTAGACTCGGTTGTTCTTGGAGTTGTAGCACAGGGCGTAGGGACCACGTCCCACCGACACCGTGGCGGTGACCGAATTGGTCGCACCGTCAATCACGGATACGCTGTTACTGTTGTAGTTCGCGCAGTAGACCTTACCGTCCTGGGGGTTGAAGCAGAGAGCACGGGGGCCGTCTCCAACCGCCACCGTAGCGACAACTGTGTTTTGAGCGCCGTCAATCACGGATACGCTGTCGTCATCGCGGTTCGCGCAGTAGATGCGGTTGCTCGTGCCATTCCACGCGAGCGCCCGAGGGTAGTGGCCGACCGCGATCGTTGTGACATACGCACCCGAAGCACCGTCAATGACGGTTAGGTTGTTGCTCGAGTCGTTTGCGCTGTAGATACGGTTGTTGGTTTCGTTCCAGACCAGAGCACGGGGATCGTTGCCCACGCCAACGGTCCCGACTACGTTGTTGTTGGCACAGTCTATGACAGCGACTTGGTCCACCCGCGCGAGCGCGCAGTAGAGCCTGTTGTTCGTGGCGTTCCAGGCCAGTGCCCAGGGAGATGAGTAATCCGCGAAGACAATGCTGTCTATGACCGTGTTAGGGTAAGGGTTAGAGGTCAAGGTCGCGTCCACTATCGCCGTGTCGCCCAGCGCGACGGACACTGTGTCCTCCCAATCGTAGTAGTCGGTCTTGGTTAGCCGCACGATTCGGTTACCGGTCGGTACGTTGGGGACAACGCAGTTCGTCGCGTATCCCGAGCTTCGGCCGTCTATCCAGACCGCGGCTCCGGTCGGCGTTGAGGTAACCAGAATCGCGCCGATGTCCGCGACAAGCGTTGCCGCGACTTGAACGCGTTGCTTGTAGACCGCAGTGACCGTGTCCTCCCAGTCAAAGTACCCGGGCTTGGTCAACTTGACCGTGTGCTGGCCCGGCTTCACATCAGTAAGCACACAATTGGTCGTATCGCCGGTTTCCTGCCAGTCCAACCACACCTTTGCGCCGGAAGGCGTGGAGGTAATCTGCAGCTCCGCGACCGGGTTCACCATGATGCTGGCCGTGCCCCAATTGCCCCGGCGGTCAGTGGCCCTGGCCTTGACGATGTGCTTGTTGGAGTCCGGCATGGTGTAGGTGAAGCCAAACGAGTCTTCGGTGCTCTCGTGCACGAACAGGTCGTCCACGTAGACCAGAACCTTGCTCAGGTTGGCGTCGGCCGCCCTAACAATGATCTGGACGTCGCCGACTACCTGCGCGCCGTCCGGGGGCGAGAGTATCTCGACCTGGGGAGGCTGAACGTCGAAGGCGTCCTTGCAGCCCAGCAGCAGCGTCAACAGAAGGACTTCTGGAATCACACGTCGCCAGTGACGCATATTGTCTCCTTTGTGTTGCCGATCCCCATTCTCCGGCTCGGACGCGCCACCCGACGTTCGTGTCGTGAGGATTGCCCGCAAGTCGTAGTCATCACCTGATTCTCAGTAGCTCCTTGCCTGCTGCACCTCGGATCTCCGGCGTCTGGTCGCGGTTGTAGAGGAGACGGGCGAGGGGCGGGACGTTCTGGCGCACATATTCGTCCAGTTCCCCCACAACAATCCTGCCGTCCCTATCAAGGTCCGCCTCGCCCTTCAGCCCTCTGAGTAGCCAGTAGGTGAACAGGCTGTGCCGCTTGTCGCGATACCAGCAGGCAAGCTGGTTGCTCTTAGCAGCGGTCATGACGAGGGAGTTGGCAGGAACATCTTCTGTCACGCTCGCGACCGGAACCGGGCTGGCATCGCGCACAAGCGTTCTGACCCGACCACTGGTGTCTGGTGCCTCGCCCGTGAAGCAGGCATCCAGCACAACGATCAGGTCCTTTGCCAGCACCTTGCTGAGGTTGGAGTAGAATAGGTCCAGGGGATAGCCGTTCTGCTCGATGTAGTCCGGGCTTGCGTCGATGGGCACAAGATACCCCCTTTTCTCCCTGACGGATGGTGCGCCATGGCCCGCGTAATACACGAACACATCGCAGCGGCCCGGTTTGGCCGAAACCAGATTGTAGAGCTGTCCATCGGGCCGGCTGGCAGTGCCGAACACCCGATTCAGATCTCCGCTCGTCGGGTCGGGCAGGGTAATGATATTGCCGTCCAGATACCCGAGCGCTTCAATCAGATACTTGCGCATGGCCTCAGCGTCCTTGGCCG
>VGIR01000130.1 GCA_016867815.1 candidate division WOR-3 bacterium
TACCTACGCAGCCGGCAACGCCAGCCAGAAGTGGTCAGGAGTTACTTTGCGGAAGAGCACGTCCGATATGCGGCAACATGACCTCAAGCTGTCAAACATTTAGTGCTCTCCGTAGTAACTTGCTCCGCGAGACAGGCGCTCTTCGTCACGGGGATTCCGGGCCACCTTGCCTTGCCTCAAGTCAGTCAAGGTTGCGGTGCCGACGTAGCTCGCACTGGTGGCAGGCGATCATCCCGCATTCCAGGCCACGTCCTCTACACCGAGCCGTCGTCGACAAGAGTCGTCGGATAGCCCCGGAAGTGCTTTGGGTAGTCGTAGCTGAGGACGGGCCCGAGGTTGGGGTATTCCCTCTGGTCCTGGTCGGCCATTCCTTTGAGCTCCGTCCACAGGTCCTCGTAGCGAGCGACAACCGCCTTCATCGAGAACTCATCTCTCACCCGCTGCCGGGCGCGTTGACCCATGGAGTATCTGAGCTCAGCGTTGTTGATCAGGTCCAGTGCTTTGGAGACCAGTTGTCCACTGTCGATCTTCAGGTCCCGACTTGACTGGTGAATCAGCGTGTGGTCGTAGGGATGACGGAACTGCGCGAGCAAGTCGCTGGGTCTCCGTCGCACCTGCCACTCGACCGGAATCCTGAACCCCTGCACTCCGTCTTCAACTATGTCGCGATAGCCGTCCCAGTCGGTGCAGAGGACGGGCAGCCCTACGGCCATCGCTTCCACCAGTGTCAGTCCGAAGGACTCCTGTAGATTGTCACTCAGGGATACGAAGATGTCCGAGGCAGAGTAGATTGCCGTCTTCTGATCGTCACGGAAGTCGGTGATCAGCCTTATCTTGTCGGACAACCCCAGGGTCGTGGCGAGGTTCCGCACCTGCGCTGATTCGCCGTCGCTGTCTGCACCGGCGACCACAAGCAGCAACTCGACAGGTGACGCCTTGGCAAGCTGGGCCACGGAGCGCAACAGGCGATCGTAGTTCATCTTTGACCGCCACGATATCCTGCCCAAAGACAGCAGTATCACGGCATGCGCGGGTAGTTCCAGCGTTCTTCTCGCACTGGCCTTGTCCATTGGTCTGGAGTCTTCGGTCTCGAACCCGTGCGGGATGGTGTCCACCCTTCCTCGATAGCGCACTTTGCCTTCAGTGCGTGATTCGACTTCCGTCATGTAGGCAGTGATTGCCTCTGCCGCTGCCCGGGAAGGCGCCACAATAGAGTCGTACGGTCTGCACCCCTGGTTCAGCAGGCACAGATCAAGGAACTCCCGCACGTTCGCGAGCGTGGCTATTGTGTACGCCTGCCTTGTCACTGGAGTCCGCACATTGGACAGGAGGCTTCGGAAGGCGATCTCTCTGGCGGGTTGGATAGTCTCGAAGTGAAGGATGTCATAGGCGGGGAGCGGCGTCCCCACCGACTCGCGCAACCGGACCAGCTTGAGTTTTCCGCTCTCCTGACAAGTGCGAGCTAGAGAATCGTGAGCCCGGACCTGGAACACCGGGTCCATGTAGTAGGTGTGATACTCGTCAAACGCGCCGTATCTCAGCAGTCCCCGGGCTGACGCTTCTATAGTAACGTATGCGCCGAGACACGGCTTCGGGGCGTACAGGTACTTGAAGCCCTCAAGGGTACCGTAGAGGTGCTGACTCATCTTTGGTGTACTTTACCCACCACGTCTTTGCCGGTCAAGGCGTGTGTCCCGGCGGGTTGGGCAGCGCTAGTACACACGTAACACCAGGTTCTCCTCGTCCTCAAAGAACCTCCCGTACTCACCAGCGTAGCGATCAAGGTCGGGCCGGTATCTCCCTCCTATCAGTCGCGTGATCTGCTTGTGGATCACGATGTACTTCACTCTCGCGGAACGGAGTTGGGCTCTCTGCGCCGGCAGGTCATCAAGCTCCAGACTGTCGACCAGGGATGGGGTGGGCTTCCGGGCCAGATACCCTTCTACAATGGGCATCTCGTGCATGGTCTGGTACATCATGTACCTTCCGGAGAAGAGGCTGTTGCCTCCCGGCAGATCCAGAACCCCGAAGTCAATAGTCCGTTCCTGCCTCAGAATCGCCGTGTAGGCGGGCGGAAGTCGCACCGGCGTTGTCTCGCGCCACGGCGACCAGAAATCTACGCATATTCCCAGCGCCAACAGCGCCGCGAGCCACTTTCTTCTGCGGAGGAATCCCTCGCGGAGCTGGTAGCTGAATGCGATGGCGACAAGCACACCCAGAAAGAGGTAGGCATAGGCCATTATTCTCCCGGGCGCGCGCGCGCCCGAAACAACCGGGATGAGCCTGATCAGTGCATAGGGCAGAGCAACGGCGACAGTCCGGCCCATGAAGTGAAGGATCGTGCCGAAAGAAAGCCCCAGAAAGAGCAGCAGTCCCAGCACATATCGTGCGGCCCGCTCCATCAGGACTCGACGCGAGCAGGAGTCCCACGCAGATGATACCCAGGTACCCGACGCTCTCCCAGGCAAAGTCTGAGGAGTAGCTGGCGTTGGCTCTTGCGATAGGCAGAACGCCGGCAAGCCAGTGGCGATAGTGAGGTACGAAGAGGCCGAGCAGGTCGATCGTGAGAGTGTCGTGGCCGCCGAACCATACGTTCGGATGCCGAGCTGCAGATGCAAGCATGCCTATGATCAAGGGGGAAAGGACCGCGAGTGTCGTGCATACGATTATCAGCGAGGAGATGACTAGCCCCGGCATCAGAAACCTTCTGCGTCGGTAGGCTGTGATAAAGTAGTAGACGACCATGAAGAAGAGGGCGTAGATCATGTAGTCCCAGCAGCAGAGAGCGTTGAGAAGGAAGAACGCGCTTGCCCAGGCAACGTTCCACCTTGAGCCATCCTCCGTCGTCTTGATGTAGAATAGAACGAAGAACGGTATGAACTGAGCCGTGGCGATGCTGACGTGGTGAAGAGAATGCGCGAAATGCGACGGGTTGAACGCGAACACGAATCCACCAAGAAGCGCCGCAGCCGTATCGTCAGTGAAGTGGCGGATCAGCAGGAACGCGCCGATTCCGGAAAACACGAACGTGGAAAGGATGAGCAGATTGTAGACCGCGACCAGACTCTGCGTTCCCGTCGCCGCGAGGGCGAACAGCTGGCTGTATGGACATAGAGAGAAGAGTTGCGAAGCCCCTTCAGGATAGAAGACGTGTGAGGTGTGGATGAGATCCGGTTTCTCTTGCAGTGCCTGGCGGGTCATCCACATTCTCCAGAGGGATTGCATGTTGTCCTCGGGAGGCCCGATCAATTGAGAGTCGATGTGCGGGATGATGCGGTAGAAGAATGCGATCGTAAGCAACGCGTAGATCAGGGATGCGCCCGCCACTTCTGACGCGCGGACGCCGGTCGACGGCTGCCGGCCGCCACAGACGGATTCCGAGTCCTTCCTCAGGAGGTAGCGGATGGCGAGCACGAAGAAGAGATAGAAGAAGAAGCTGGCGAGCGCACGTGCTGTGTACACGACCATGAGTCTGTCTGCCTTGTCCAGGTATGCCCGAAGCGGCAGTCCGCCCCGATTGCCTGCCAGCCGTTCGAGAAGGGGAATCGACTCGCCGGAGTGCACTGCAGTCAAGACACGGTGTCCGAAGAAGACGTACAGGCACAGGCCGGCAGCCACACACGTGAGGAAGACCACCGTGACCGCAAGCCCCGTTCTCAGTTCACGGTTCACGGATACCCTCGTGATAGTTCAGCCGGCCCCGCCGGCCCGTACCCCAAGACGTTCATGGCCCAGGTGTGGGCCAGAGGAATCGAATGCCGATTGCTGTCGGGGACTTCGGGCTTGTCCCAAGGCCCACGCTGCTGCACCAGAACCCGAAGCGGTTTCTTAGTTCGGCTACCTGCTCGGATGGTCGTGTCGCCTCGGCAAATCCGGATTGTCGGATAGGCTCAACGCCCAGCGTTCCCCCGGGACACGGTCACCACATCCCGGCAACCATCATTCCTCACTATCCGGCAGCACTGCAGAGACTTCCTCCAACAAGCCTGTGAATCTGGGATAGTCGATTTCAACGCCCTTGATGGGACTCATCCCCTCGAAGTTCCCGGGGCAGTCATAGAACTCCTGTACCTTCTTCTCGTTTGTCTCCAGTGTCTCGCAGATCGTTTGCACCCTGTCGAGAAGCTCGTCGACTGAGGTGGTACTGGTCTTCAAGCCGACGGCCTGGGCTTCAGCGAGATCTGGACACACAGGGTGGGCTCCTTCGGCGGGCGATCCTTGCTTGCGACTGACGACGCAGAGCACGTACCGAGGGTCGCTCTTGTAGATACACTCGAGTATGTCGAAGCTGTGGCACAGCTCTGCGGCCAGCGACTCCCTTGTGTGGGTCTTTGTATAGAGACCGTAGCGCAGCTGTTCCTCTGACTTGTCCGGCTGTGAGAAGCGGTAGTCGAAGTGCGCCTGGACTGCCAGTCGCTTGGTCATCAACGCGGAATACGTCGTCCCCATCCTGAACCAGTATGACGCGTACTTCCTGCGAGTAGCGACAATGAACCCTTTGCCTTCGTTTGTCAAGATACCTTGCAGGTTCGCCTGAAGGCTCAGAGTCCGGTTCCATGAAGGCTGGTCTCCATAGAACTCCACGAGGAAACCGTCGAATAGACCGAGATTCGAATCAAGCGCCATCGCGTCCGCGCAGATCGCCTTGAAAGGCAGGGCAAAATGGCCGGCCCATGCGTTGGCCACGTCTACTAATCCAGGGACAGGGTCAATCCCGACCACGTCCAGTCCACGGCTTGCGAACGCAAGGCACTCGGTACCGGCTCCGCATCCCGCATACAGGAAACGGGCATTGGGTCGCAACCGGTCGGTAATGTAGTCCATTGCCTTGTCGCCCGGAAACCGCACGTGCCTCCCGGTTCTCGAGATTTCCCGCAATTCCGACCACTTTTTCTTCTCGAGCCGAGAGAGATTGACTGCCCAACGTTTCTTACAAGCCTCGGCGAGTGTTCCGGGCGTGGATACTCCACGGACGATGCCCAGAAGCACCTTCTGCACCATGGCGTCGAAGTCCCAGAAGAACCACCGCGCTCGGCGTCTTTCGCCATCATAGAGGTGTTGCGTTTCCCGAGCGAATCGAACGAAGGGCTTCATCGGTGGTGAGTGCATCGAGATCCGCCACGACAAGTCCAGTGCGCGAGCAATGACGGACTCATGGGATATCCCAGTCCCTACGGCGTCAAGGCTGGCTCCCGTTCCGGTTTGCATCGCAGTGATGCTACCACGGTGAGGCCGGATGTCAACGTGGCGGAGTGGATGGCCCGGCCTTCGGGCCGGCCGAGGACAACGCGCAGTTCAGCGACCGGCGGCAGTCAGACCGGTTTCTTGATGTCGGGCATGTCACTGCGAGTACTGGCCGGGACCGCCCGCGCCTTCGGTACATCGTACCCTTTCTCATCTGGCAGGTTGCAGCATGGGGCTATGGCGTGAGTCTGGAGAAAGGCATCAAAGAACAGAGGAGACAGTGAGAGCGGGACTGGAAGCCTAACTCCAGCATTGTCTGAAGGTTGAGGCCTGCCGCGCGTCGGAAAGCCCGCATATGGGGGTCGCCTGGGGGCCGGCGCGGACGGGACATGGGTTACACTTTATTGTCAGGACATGGGTTACAGTCCTTGTCGCCGGGCGGCGGGTTTTCTGCCGCCGGGCAACGCCTGATT
>VGIR01000131.1 GCA_016867815.1 candidate division WOR-3 bacterium
TCTCCTCTCGGTGGTAGGTCTTAACGGACTATAACTCACTACCATTCGAAGGCGAGACAGCTTTTTGTCAACAAATACGCTCGCCACACCACCAAATCCTATAGCACTCACGGAGTTCAGAGACCGCGCCAGCGACGACTACCGGCTCAAGAAAGGCTCGCCCTGCGTCAAGACCGCCTCCGACGGCTCCAACATGGGCTGCTTCTAGCTCGGCGCAGGACCTCGGATTGCGGCAGCGAAAGCTGCCGCCTTTCCTTCCATCGCCGCTTTCCGCTCTCGTTGGTCTGCCCCAGGCACGACGGAAGCAAGTGCATCGGATCGAGCGGTCGCTCTGATTGACTATCAGGCAACCTCTCCTATAATCACGGCAGGTCAGCTGACTGACGGATGGCCTGAGGCCGCCGGCGGAAGGCAGTCCGCGCCGGGGTGGTGGAATTGGCAGACACGCATGGTTGAGGGCCATGTGCTTAACGGCATGCAGGTTCAAATCCTGTCCCCGGCATCAACAATTCCAGATTGACGATTGAGGATTGTAGATTGATGACACCGGAATCATTCTGCGGTCTTCTTTGTGTCTTGGTGCCTTGGTGGTGAAATCTGTGCCCGAGTCTCGGGTGGTTGTCCTGCTCCTGGACGGGGTAGGATGTGGGGAACTCCCAGACGCGCACCTTTACGGCGACAAAGGCTCCAACACACTCGCCAACCTGGCCAAGGTCGTCGGCGGCTTGAACCTGCCGAGCCTGTCTCAACTGGGCCTCGGCAACATCATCCCGATTCAAGGCGTCCCCCCGCAAGAGAAACCTGAAGCGTGCTTCGGCAAGATGGCCGAGCAGTCGTTTGGCAAGGATTCGACCACCGGCCACTGGGAAATCGCAGGCCTCGTGACACACGAAGCATTTCCCCTGTTCCCGTACGGGTTCCCACCTGAGTTGATGCAGAAGCTGGGGCAGGCCATCGGCCGGAAGACCATCGGCAATAGGGCAGCTTCGGGCACGGAAATCATCAAGGAACTGGGCGAAGAACACCTGAGGAAGGGCTTTCCCATTGTCTATACGTCAGCCGACAGCGTGTTGCAGATTGCCTGCCACGAAGACGCCATCCCGCCGGATGAGCTGTACCGCATCTGCGAGAAGGCTCGCAGCCTGTGCTCCGGGGCTTTCTGCGTCGGCCGTGTGATTGCCCGTCCGTTCACCGGCAAACCAGGCTCGTTCGAACGGACAGCGGGACGCAAGGACTTCTCCTGCCCGCCGCCTCATCCGACCCTGCTCGACAACGTCAAGGAATCCGGCCTGCCGGTTGTGGGCATCGGCAAGGTGGATGACCTATTCGCGGGGCGGGGATTCACCGAGACCCATCACTCGGTGGTCAACTCTGACTGTCTGCAACAGACCGTCGACGCAATGGAGAGAACCCGTGTCGGACTGATCTTCACCAACCTGGTCCAGTTCGACATGGACTGGGGACATCGGAACGACCCTGCCGCCTTTGCGTCCGGAATGAAGGAGTTCGATAGCTTCCTGCCCAGTATCCTGAACGGCTTAAGGCAAGACGATCTGCTGTTCATCACAGCCGACCACGGCAACGACCCGACGACGCGCTCCACCGACCATTCCCGCGAGTACGTACCCCTACTCGCACTCGGGACGGCCTTCAAGCAAGGTGTCGACCTCGGTTCCCGGTCGACCCTTGCCGACCTGGGCCAGACCGCAGCCGAGTACCTGAAGGCGAAGCCGACGGTAGACGGCAGGAGCTTTCTGAAGGAGATAGGAACATGAACAAGAGCACTCAGGCACGTCTGCTACGCGCCGCTCGTGCCGCCTCGAGGAACGCTTACGCTCCGTTCTCGAAGCTCAGGGTCGGTGCGGCAGCACTGGCTACCAGTGGCCGCATCTTCTCCGGCTGCAACGTAGAGAATAGCTCGTACGGCCTGACCGTCTGCGCGGAGCGCGTGGCTATCTTCAAGGCAGTGTCAGCCGGGCAGCGCGACATACGAGCGGTGATGGTCTACGCGGACACGCCAGAACTCACGCCGCCATGTGGCGCGTGCCTGCAGGTGATTGCGGAGTTCTCGGAGAATCCGGAGGTAGTGCTGTCGAACGGACGCGCCGCAAGGACGAATCGACTGCGGCAACTCCTGCCGCACGGATTCCGGCTGTAGTCAGGCTTGGGACACGATCCGAAATCCGAGGAGGATTTCGGTCATGTCCCGCGCCTCCCGCCCGGAAAACTCGGGACAGTCACTGGCCGCTGGTCGCGGCCGCAGTCCGGTACAGTCTCGGTTTTCCCGCCACGGTCGACGCCGCTTGGTGCCTTGGTGTCTTGGTGGTAGGACTCTGACCTACTTGATTCGTTCGAGGCCGTGCATGTACGGCCTCAAGACCTCGGGGACCACAACCGTACCGTCGGCCTGCTGGTTGTTCTCCAGTATCGCCACGAAGACCCGCGGCAGGGCAAGCGCAGAGCCGTTCAGCGCGTGTGGGAAGAACGTCTTGCCATCCTTGCCTCTAGCCCGTATCCCTCCGCGACGAGTCTGGTAGTCCCCACAGGCCGATATCGACGACACCTCGAGCCAACGTTCCTGGCCCGCGGCCCACGCTTCAAGGTCATAGGTCTTGGCCGATTGGTGTGCCATATCCCACGCTGCGAGTCGCTTGACCTGGTAGGGCAACCCGAGGTCGCGCAACAGGCTCTCGCCTTCTGAGCGCATCTCCTCCAGCGCCTGGTATGCAGCCTCGGGACGGACGATGCGAACGAGTTCCACCTTGTCGAACTGATGCACGCGGATCATCCCGCGCACATCCTTGCCGTACGAGCCGGCCTCGCGCCGGAAGCTGGGCGTGTAGGCGACGTACTTGAGCGGCAGCTGTGGCTCCGGAATGGTCTGGCCGCGGTGGTAGTTCACCAGTTGCGGCTCGGCAGTGGGCACGAGGTAGAGCTCATCCTGGGTCTTGTACATCTCGGTCTCGAGATGGGGCAATTGCCCGGTCGCCTCGAGCGTGGCCGCGTTGGCGAGGAACGGCGGTGAAACCTCGATGTAGCCGTGTCGTCGCGTGTTCGTGTCGAGGAAATAGTTGATGAGCGCCCGCTCCAGCAGCGCGCCATGCCCCTTGAACACGACGAATCTGGAGCCGGCCAGCCGGGAAGCGGCCTCAAGGTCGATTACGCCCAGCGCTTCGCCGAGATCCCAATGTGCGAGCGGCTTGAACTCGAACTTGCGCGGCTCGCCCCATTGGCCGACGATTTCCTCTTCGGCCGTAACCGACGGGTGCACAACGTTAGGCAGTTGCTTCGCCAGTTCCGCCTGTTCGGCCTCGATACTGGTCACGTCGGCGTCAAGCTGCTTCACGAGGTCGGATACTTCGCGCGCCTCTGCCATCTCGGCCACGCACTCGCGCTTCTCCTTCTTGGCTAGCCCCACTGCTTCGGAGACCTGCTTCTGTCGGTGCCGCGCCTCGTCGCGGTCCTTCGCCAGCCGGCGACGATCGGCGTCGAGCCCGAGTATCCGCTCGATATCGAGCGGGCTGCGCCGCAAGGCGAGCATTCGCCTGGCCTCGTCCGGATTCTCGCGAATCAGTCTGATGTCCACGGCTGGATTCTAGAGCAAAGTGATCCAGTGTTCCAGTGATCTAGTGGTCGAGTGACGGCGTGCTTCCACTTGACCACTAGACCTCTTGACCACCTGCCTGTCTGACGGCCTTGACCAGAAGGTCGTATTCGATGTTCACTTTGTCGCCGGCGCGGCGTTGCTTGAGACTGGTGTTCTCCCATGTGTGAGGAATGATGTTGACTGCGAACTCACCGGGACGCACGGACGCCACCGTCAGGCTGATTCCGTCCACGCAGACCGATCCCTTCTCAACCAGCGGCCGGGAGTGGCGCCGATCGGTCTCGACGGCAAGTACCCAGTAACCTGAATGCCGCTCGATCCGGCGGACCTTGCCGACTTCGTCCACGTGTCCCTGCACGAAGTGGCCGCCCATCCTGTCCCCTGCCCGAAGCGCCCGCTCCAGGTTCACCGCGTCGCCCGTCTGGAGGCGACCCAGTGTCGTCGCCTCCAGCGTCGCCGCAACCGCCTCGACATCAAAGGTCTTCTTGTCGGTCTTGGTCACCGTCAGGCAGCAACCGTTGACCGCGACGCTCTCGCCGAGCTTCAGTTCCCCGGCGAACAGGGCCTGAAGCGTGAACACGCGGTTGCCCTGACGACCAGCAGACCGCTCGACGCGGCCGACGGTCTCAATGAGTCCGGTGAACATAGCCTTCGGTAAGGAAGTCCGCGCCGAGACAACGGTGCTCGACTCGTGTCAGCTCGATGGGCTTTCCGTGTGGGCGCGGACTAATGCCGCGGGTGAATGACTTGCCCGGGCCCAGCATCTTCGGGGACTGGAACACGTACATCTTGTCTACAATGTCGGCCTCCAGCGCCGACGACGCCACTGTCGCGCCACCTTCGATGAGCACGGTTTGAACCTGCCGACGATGGAGTTCGCCCAGGATTTCGGACCAGCTCAGAAGCCCGTCCGCGCCCTTGCCGACGCGCTTCACCTCAACGTTCTTCGCCCAGAAACGTTCGGCCTTCGCGGCGTCCTGGCTCGCAGTGAAGACGAGAATGAGACCCGGCTCCCCGAACAAGCGACTATTCAAGGGCGTCGCGAGACTGGAGTCGAGAATCACGCGCACGTACTGCCCGGGCGTTTTCACGCGGCGGGTCAGACGTGGGTTGTCGGCGATCACCGTGTTCACTCCTACGACAATCGCATCCGCGCATAGCCGCAGTTCACTGCCTAGGGCACGTGCCCGCGGCCCGGTAATCCACTTCGAGTGCCCCGTCTCGTCAGCAACCATGCCGTCGAGAGTTGCCGCGACCTTGAGGACAACGAAAGGCCGATGCAGACGCAGGGAAGTGAAGTATCCCTCATTCAGCTGACGCGCCGCGCCGGCCAGCAGACCGACCGACGTCTCGATACCACACCCACGCAGAAACCGCAGGCCGCGGCCTTTCACGCGCGGGTTCGGGTCAAGCGTCGCCGCCACGACACGCCTTATGCCGGCAAGCTGGACTGCGCTGGTGCAGGCTGGGGTCTTTCCATGGAAGCAGCATGGCTCCATCGTCACATAGAGCGCCGAGCCTTGAGCCCGTCGGCCGGCATCGGTGATAGCCTCTGCCTCGGCGTGCGGCCCGCCGAAACGGCGGTGCCAACCGCGGCCTACGACCCGGCCGTTCTTGACGAGAACGGCACCGACCATCGGGTTGGGCGATACGCGGCCGCACCCGCGCTTCGCCAGGTCGAGTGCCTCGGCCATGAACGCCGTGTCTTTCACGCGCCTATCATAGAAGCACGCCCGATGTTGTCAAGAAACCGACCGCGACTTCCGGCCTCAGTTCTGACTTCTGCATTCTACCTTCTGGAATCTGACTTCGGGTGAACTGACGATCTAGTCGTAGTCTACCCGGAAATCCTCGCACTCTCCCCGGGGCTGACTCCACTCTGTCGCTACGTCGGCTACCTGCGCGCCGGGCGGACCCTTGTGCAATCTCTCGATGAGCCGATCGAGCTTCTCGCGTTCACCCTCAGCCTCAACTTCCACGCGTCCATCGAACAGGTTGCGCACACGCCCTTGCAGGCCGAG
>VGIR01000132.1 GCA_016867815.1 candidate division WOR-3 bacterium
AGCTCTACATCGGGCAGGGTTCATACAAGAAGCTGTATGTCTACGACTACTTGGCCGATTCATGTTTGAAGGTGATAGACGTGAGCGCGGTTACCGCCAGCTACCCCGACGCCTGCATTTTCAGCCGTACCCATCGCCGGGCCTACGTCTCTTCCTTCCAGTTTGAACCGTTGGGGGGCGACAAAGTCGGCATAGTTGACACTGACCGCGACACGCTATTGCGCGTCCTCTCGGTGCGGGTCACCAACGGGCTGTACAAACAAGCTGCCGTGGACGAACGGGATGGCAAGGTCTACATTGTTGACTGCAGCGGTTCGTATTACTATCCGGACACGATGTGGGTGGTCGACTGCGCCACCGACTCGGTAATCAAGAAGTTCGAGTGTGCTCCGTTTGGAGCTGACGCCCGCACGTGCATCCGCTGGGCCCCCTGGAGCAACCGCATCTACCTCATAAATGACTTCGGCAGCGACACAGGTGGGTCTCTCGTCGTCATCGACTGCAACACCGACTCGGTCATCGTTCCGAGCATGCTAAGAGGCGGGCAACTGCGTGACATTCAGATTGACCCGATTCGCCAGCGCGTGTTTGTCATAGGCGATACGAACAAGGTCTACGTCCTGCGCGACGTGGAAGGCGGCGTGGCTGAAGAGACGGCTTCCACCGGTCACGGTTCGGTTTCAGGTCTGCAGGTGAAGCCGACGGTAGATGGCCACCAGATCAGCTACTCCATCGCCACGACGTGCTGGGTTGACGTCTCCGTCTACGACCTCATGGGACGCGAGGTCCGCCGCTTGGTTGCGGAAGAACAACCGGCAGGAGAGCATCAGCTTCTGTGGAACTGTCAAGACAGCGTCGGTAGTCCTGTCGCCCGTGGCGTCTACCTCATCCGCCTCGAAACCCCGAGCGTCGCTGACACGAAGAAGGTCGTAGTGACAAGATGCTCAAGGCGGTCGTGAGATAGGCCAAACCTGCGGAGGGGCGGAGCTATCCGCCTCTCCGTGATTGGAGAGTGGTTGTGAAGAAACTGCTGCTATTGCTGGTTCCTCTGGTCCTGACGGCCCAGGTGGAGGTTGACACGTTCATGCGACTTCCCACCCGGCTGGGTCAGGCGTTCTTCGTCCCTGAACTCAACAAACTGTACGTAATGCCCCGCTACAACAGTGGGAGGAACCTCTACGTCCTCGATTGCTCCACCTACACCCTGAAGACGCAGATACCCTTCGGCCCTCCCAATGCCGGGGCCACGACCCGTTTCTCCTATAGCCCACTGAGACGGAAGCTCTACGTGACCACTTGGGCGTACGATAGCACGTTTGTTGTCGACGTTGTGGCCGACACGGCCGTCGGATGGGTGAAGGTGCCTCATGACTGGAACAATGATGTGTATTTGAGTGACATCGACGCTTTGTTCAAGCCTTCGGTTGACACGCTGTACGAGTTCGATTGTGCCACGGACACCGTGATCCGCCGGCTGCCGGTACACAGCACCTGCGCGTCGTGGGACTCGGTAGGCCGCAAGCTCTACGTGGGGCAGGGCTCGTACAGGAAGCTCTACGTCTATGACTACCTGGCTGATTCCTGCCTCAAGGTCATAGACGTGGGCGCCGTTGTGGCCAGCTATCCTGACGCTTGCGTCTTCAGTCGCACCTACCGCCGGGCCTACGTCTCCTCGTTCCAGTTTGAGATGATGGGGGGAGACTACCTGGGCATAGTTGATACCGAGCGCGACACTCTCTTGCGCGTGCTCCCGGTGCAAATCACGGAGGGGCTGTACAACCACGTTGCCGTTGACGAGCATGACGGGAAGGTCTACATCACGAGTGACGACGGGTGGTTCGACACACCGGACACGATGTGGGTCGTTGACTGCGCGACTGATTCGGTTCTGAAGAAGTTCGAGTGCGTGCCCGAAGGAAGAACGATGGTGTGCATCCGCTGGGTGCCGTGGAGCAACCGCATCTACCTTGTCAACGTCTATCCTAACGCAAACCAACTTGGTTCTCTCGTCGTCATTGACTGCAGCACCGATTCGGTCATCGTGCCCGGCATGCCAAGCAGTGACTTCATACGAGACGTACAACTCGACCCGCTCCGCCAGCGGATATTCGCGGTAGGCGTGGATTCCTACTACGTATACGTCCTGCGCGACACCGGCTACGGGGGAGTTGTTGAAGCCAGGCCAGCCGGGCCGCGTCTCGCGTCGGTCTTGCAGGTACAGCCGACGTCAGGTGGGTACGAGGTGAGCTACTCCGTTGCCTCGCCCTGCCGGGTAGACCTTTCGGTCTCCGACCTGATTGGCCGAGAGGTCAGGCAACTCGTGGCAGGCGAACAGCCGGCAGGCCGGCACCGGGCCATTTGGGACCGCCGCGACCAGGAAGGGGCTGCGGTTCCCGGAGGTGTCTACTTTGTCCACCTTAGCACGCCTGACTTCGCCGCGGTCAAGAAAGCGGTGGTGACGAGATGAACCGAAGCGAACAAGCCCGAATGCTCATCGGCTTGACCATGCCCGGAAGCGGTCCTGCCGCGGGAGCCGCCGCTCCGCCGCGAGTTCCGTGTCCTTCCGGGCAGCGATGGCTCGCCGTGAAAGGGACGCTGACAAGAGCACGACGCTGGAGCCGCGAGCATAGTCTGGACAGCTTTCACACGGTTTACTGGCTTGCGATGTTCGCCTGCTGTTCTCTGTTCGGCCTCATGGTCGGGGGCTATGTGGGGTTCATGGAGAACGCCACTTCGCACGCAGCCCCGCCGCACTCGTTCGCACAACTGGCCGCGACGGATGTAGGCTGGGCTGCCAAGATGAGGCAAGACTGGCTGGCATCGCACCCGCGTGAGTCGGCAGGGAGGCGCGGGCGAGAGACTCACTGGCAGCGTCTTATCAAGAGCACAGCTACTGACAGCGGACTTGGCGGCAGACCGTCACCGACGACGCTCGGCGGGCCCTTCGTCCGCCTCGACGCGCCAGTCGCCGGCGGCGCTCCAAGCCTTCCGAACCACGAGAGCGAATGAGAGTTAGGGGAACCGAAGCTCTGACTACGGAAGATCGGATGAACCAAAGGGCAGCACCTGCAATCCCGGCCAGGAAGAACAGGTTCAGAGTTGGACTCTGTGCTGCCCGAGAGATTGTAGCCGGGATGTAGAAGGAAGCAAGCAGGGGATGGCAAGACTATGAGCGGTTTTCAACCGCCGGTGCTACATGCAACGGTAGTCATGGCCGGCTCTGCATCCCGGCACCGGGTATCGGGGTCCGAGGCGCACCCAAAGGTGCTCGAGTGCGCTGACAGGTTTTTGGGCGAAAGGAGACTTCCATGCTCAAGAAACTCACGGTAACCTGCGGGCTCCTGCTCGCAGCTTCTGCGGCAATGGCCGGCCTTCCGTGGCCATGGATGCCGCTGGACTCGACGCCCTTCCCGGTCGGTCAGGGCGCACACATCACCTACGGTAGCGACCGCATATGGGGTATGTTCCCCGTGGAAGCAGACAGCCATACGTATGTCTACTACTACTCTCCGCTCCCGGGCAGAGGGGATACCAACAACCCTAACGTAGGCGATTGGGAATCTCTCCCTCGTGGCAATTCTCGGTGGTTTGGCTACAATCTGGCCCACACCGGAATGACATACCAATGGGACAAATCGTTGTTCATTATCGGGGCCGATACCGGCGACGGAGAGGATACCGCAGATGGGTACCTGGACAGGTACGTTCTAGCTCGCGACACGTGGCTCTTCTACGACATCGACGAAGAAGAGGAGTTTATTCTCGACGAGGGTGCCTGCATCGCCTACGCGCCGAACCTGGGATATGGCTCGGCCAATCAAGTAGAGGGCTACATATTCTGCCTGCCCGGCGATAGCAGGGAATTCTGGCGCTATTCGATTAATCCCGATACGGACATCGTGGCTTCCGGCATCTTCCCGCCGAGTGGCTCGACTATCTCGGACGCAACGCCGCTGTTCCGGTGGACCGGCGGGTCGGTTCTGTATCGCCTGCAGGTCTCGACCGATCCAAGCTTCGGCCTGGGCTCATGCGTAATAGACACGGTCGTCTCCGCGACGGAGTACCAGATCTCTGGCGAGCTTGACAACGCCCAGTACTACTGGCGCACCGGCACTCCCAACGGCCTCAACTGGACTTGGGCCAGTGCGCTCAGCTTCACGCTCGAATATGGGTTCGTGGAGCTCGATCGCATCGACAAGAAGGTCGCCAAAGGCGCGGCAATGGCGTACACGGCGTTTGGCGGAGTCCCGTCCATTTACGTGCTTGCCGGCTTCAGGACCGACGTCGACAGAACGTTCTTCTGCAGGTGGAACATCAACAACGAGGACTGGGACGATCTTCCCTATACGCCTAGGGCCCAGGCTGTCGGCACGTCTCTGACCAGCCGCGATCCGGTTACGGGGAGTCCCGGCTGGTTTGCCGTGGCGGCCGCGTTCGGTCAAACGGGTTCCGGCTGCCACCCATATGGCTACGACGACGAGTGGTGGGAATACCCCGATTCCGCCTTTGAGGACTTTCCGAGGACGCTCGGCCCCGGTGCCACATTCGTCATGGGCCCGGACCCCTGGTGCTACCTGACACCCGGTGCGCCGTACGTGGGCGGGGACCCCACCAAGTACTTCTACGCCATAGACCCCGAGCGTATGAAGCGCAAGAAGCACAAGGACAGGGGAGGTTCGCAGGCCGGGGATGTCCATGCCGGAAGCCGGCGGGCGCAGGTCATCGCCTCAGACCACCGCATTGAGGTCGAGTATCAGTTGCCCGCGACTGCGTTCGTGCGCGCTGCCCTGCATGACGCGGTCGGGAGGCAGGTTGGCGTGCTCGATGCCGGTAGGCAGCAGCCCGGCACGCACCGGATGAGCTGGAATCAGGACCGCGGAGGTGGAAAGCTCGCCTCCGGGGCCTACTTCGTACTCCTTGACATGGGTACGGAGAAAGCTACGCTCAAGGCGGTGATTCGGTAGATCCGCATTCCGGAGGGGCGGGTTCACCGCCCCTCCGATCTTGCGGAATCAATGATGAGGAGGAACGAATGAGTGCCACTCTGCTTCTCTTGTTCTCTGTCATTACGTCACGTGGCTTCGGGCCGGAAGTGCGCATCGACCACCAGTACCTGCCCAACCACGGTTGCCACAGGTGCGCGATAGCCATTGGCCCGGGCGTGCCTTCGAGGCAGCCGCTCTACGTCGCTTTCCAGGACGATTCAACGCGGGGACCCACCATTATTCGCAGCGACATCATGTTCCAGAAGTCCACCGATGCTGGCAGGACCTGGCTGCCCGAGGACGTGCT
Source organism: candidate division WOR-3 bacterium (assembly GCA_016867815.1). Lineage (NCBI taxonomy): Bacteria > Pseudomonadati > Caldifarciminota > Caldifarciminota bacterium. The sequence continues at coordinate 5,293 of VGIR01000132.1, forward strand.
GATTCGGCGGGGAGAACGCCACGCCATGAGCCCTGACATCACGACCGACTTGGACGGCAATGTCTATATCGTGTTCGAAGACTTGATTAACGACCCTGACGGTGTGTCCGACCGTCATCTTCTGTGCACGCGCTCGAGTGACGGCGGCACCACGTGGTCCGCGCCGGTGTGGATTGACGATGAGTCTGTCAGATATGTCGGCATGACTAGCATTGCCGCGGGCTCGGGCGGCGACCTCTTCTGCGCCTGGACCGACTGGCGGACGGGGTATAGCCACATCTGGTCGTCGGTATCAACCGACCGGGGAGT
>VGIR01000133.1 GCA_016867815.1 candidate division WOR-3 bacterium
TCAGGCCATTCTTGTGGTCGTGATTGAACTCGATGGGGTCCTCGATGGTCAGAACGTGACGCGGGCTCTCCAGGATGTAGTCGACGAATGTCGCCTGCGTTGTCGTCTTGCCCATACCGGTCGGACCGGTCACGAGTATGAGACCGTGCGGTCGGTCGAGGAGTCCCTTCAGACGCGGAATGAGGTGTGACGTTACGAAGAGCTCCTCAAAAGCCAGAATCCGGCGCGGGATCAGCCGGAGGGCCATGCCGAAATACCCCTTCTGCTTATACACGGCCACGCGGAAACGCGCCATGCTGCGGAAGTTAAGAGCGAAGTCGCCACCGCCGCCGTTGTCGATCTGGGCACGCAGGTGCCGCAAGTCTTTGGTGGCGATGTTCTTGAAGCTCTCGGTCATTTCGGGGATGAGAACCGGGCAACCCTCAACGGGGTGAAGGTAGCCGTCGATTCGGAGCGTCGGCGGCCGCCCTACGGTCAGGTGCAGGTCGGATGCATTCCGTTTGATGCACTCAGCCAGGAGTGTATCGAAGAACTCTTCGTCGGTCATAACCTGCACTAATATACGCCCCCTGCCACGGCAAGTCAAGTTTTTTGCTGAGGCTTCCATGGTTCTTGACAGTGCATCTCAGCGGGTTTATGCTCTTAGTCCACCAATGGCGACATCCCATCCGTCATCTGAACTGCTTGAGCAGTTGCAGACGCTGAGCGGCCAGAACGTCAGCGACTGCTATCAGTGCGGCTGTTGCACGTCGGGGTGCCCGATCGGAGAGGCGATGGACCCGCCGCCGAGCAAGGCAATCAGGCTGCTCCAGTTGGGAAAGGCGCAGGAACTGCTGGACTCGGAAGGAATCTGGATGTGCGCCAGTTGCCTGGTCTGTGGGACGCGCTGTCCCCGGGCAGTGGACTATGCCAGGATTGCCGAGGCCTGCCGAGCGCTGATTCTTCGGTCCAAGCAGAGCAGGGTGGACCCCGACACCGTAACTGTCCCGGAACTTGAGGAGATACCGCAGCAGGCGTTCATCGCCGCCTTCCGCAAGTCCTCGGTATGACCAAGTACGCATACTACCCCGGCTGCACGCTCTACACCAAGGCCCGGAACCTCGATTTGTGCGCGCGCAAGGCGGCTGAGAAGGTCGGGTTCGAGCTGACCGAGATGCCGTCCTGGAACTGCTGCGGCGCCATCTACAACGCCACCAGTGACGACCTTGCTGCTCAGGTCGGACCGGTGCGGAACCTCGCCAAGGCCAGCCAACTGGGGGAGAAACTAGTTACCCTCTGCGCGGCCTGCTACAACGTGCTGAAGCGGGTGCAGGACCGTCTCGACCAGCCGGGCAACGAGATCGAGAGCGAGCGGCTGAAGACGTTCGTCGACGAGAAGTTCGAGCGGTCCGTGAAGGTGCTTCACTATCTTGAGGTGCTGAAGAACGACATCGGCTGGGACAGGGTGAAAGAGAAGGTCACAAAGCCGCTCGCGAAGCTGAAGGTCGCTTCCTATTACGGATGCCTGATGGTGCGGCCGAAGGAAGTGCTCGGCTTCGACGACCCGGAGAACCCGCAAGTGATGGATGACCTGATGCGGGTGCTAGGGGCCGAGCCGACGAAGTTCGACTTCAAGGCGGAGTGCTGCGGCGGGTACCTCGTGGTGAACCGCCGCGAGGTCGCCAAGGCGGCGTCGCAGAAGATACTGGACAACGCCCGCGCCTGGGGAGCGGAGGCGATTGTCACGACCTGCCCGCTCTGCCAGTACAACCTGGACAAGCTGCGGGTACTGACCGACGGCTCGTTGCCCGTGTTCTACTTCACGCAGCTGCTCGGGGTCGCAGTCGGCCTGAACCTGGATGAGCTTGGCCTCGAACACAGCGCCGGAGACCCGGCCGGTTTTCTAAGGTCGAAGGGATTGCTCTAGCAGATGATGGAGCAGCCGGCCCAGCCACAGAAGAAACAGCGCCCGCGGGTCGGCGTGTTCGTCTGCCACTGCGGTATCAATATCGCCGGAGTCGTGAAGATACCCGAACTGATGGAACGGGTCGGCGTCATGCCGGGCGTGGCGGTCACCAAGGACTACAAGTACTGCTGCTCCGACCCGGGCCAGCAGATGATTCGAGATTCCATCAAGAACGACAGGCTGGACCGGGTTGTCGTTGCCTGTTGCTCGCCGACCCTGCACGAGACCACGTTCCGCAACGCCAGTGCCGAGGCCGGCCTGAATCCCTATCAATGCGAGATTGCCAACATACGCGAGCAGTGCTCGTGGGTGACCGAGGACAAGGCGACCGACAAGGCGACCGAGATCGTCCGCACGACCAAGGCCAAGGTGGAGAACGACTTCCCGCTCGAGGCGATCACGGTCCCTATTAACAAACGCGCGCTGGTGGTAGGTGCCGGGATCGCCGGAATCCAGGCTGCGCTCGACATTGCCAATGCCGGGCACGAAGTCGTGCTGGTTGACAAGGAGCCGTCTATCGGCGGGCACATGGCGCAGCTTTCCGAGACCTTCCCGACGCTTGACTGCTCCCAGTGCATTCTAACTCCGCGTACGGTCGAGGCGGGCCGTCACCCGAAGATCAAGCTGATGACCTACTCGGAGATCGAAAGTGTCTCCGGCTACGTGGGCAACTTCAAGGTCAAGGTCAGGCAGAAGGCGCGCTACGTAGATTTCAAGACCTGTACTGGTTGCGGCGTCTGTCTGGAGAAATGCGCGGGGCGGACCGATGCTCGATTCGAGCGTGGGTTGGTCAGGGGCAAGGCGATATACCGGCTGCTGCCGCAGGCCGTGCCCAATCGACCGGTGATAGACGCCAAGGCCTGCGTCTACCTGACAAAGGGAAAGTGTGGCATCTGCGCCAAGGTCTGCCCGACCGGCGCCATCCGCTACGACGACACCGACAAGTTCGTCGAAGAAGAGGTCGGCGCCATCGTCCTCGCCACCGGCTACGAGCTGTTCGACGCTGCCGGCCTCGCCTCATACGGCGTCGGGCTGGTGCCGGACGTGGTTGACGGACTTGCGTTCGAGCGGTTGCTCTCCGCTTCCGGCCCGACCTCGGGAGAGGTCAAAAGGCCCTCGGACGGCAAGGTGCCGAAGAAGATCGTCTTCGTGCAGTGCGCCGGGTCGCGAGATTCGACCGCCGGGATGCCCTACTGCTCCAAGATCTGCTGCATGTACACCGCCAAACAGGCCATCCTGTACAAGCATCGGGTGCACGACGGAGAGGCGACGATCTGCTACATCGACGTGCGGACCCCGGGCAAGGGATTCGAGGAGTTCTACAAGCGCGCGACCGACGACGGCATCCAGTACCTGCGCGGCAAGGTCTCCAAGATCTTCAGGCAGGGCGACAAGGTGGTGGTTTGGGCGTCGGATACGCTGGCGGGCCGCAAGGTCGAGCTCGAAGCGGACATGGTCGTGCTCGCCACCGCAGTCGTCGCGAGTCCCGACGGAGTGGCCCTGGCACGCAAACTGAAGACCCAGATTGACAGCCATGGCTTCATGACCGAGGCGCACCCGAAGCTCCGTCCGGTCGAGACGCTGACCGCGGGTTTCTTCCTGGCCGGCTGTGGCCAGGGGCCGAAGGACATCCCGGAGACCGTGGCGCAGGCATCGGCCGCGGCCGCCAAGGTACTCGCAATGTTCGGCAACACGCGACTGACACACTCTCCGACCACGGCAGAGGTGGACGAAGAGATCTGCGTGGGATGCGGCTACTGCGAGCGGACCTGCGCGTATGAAGCGGTCAAGGTCGACCCGGCGACAAAGAAGGCCGTGGTGAACGCCGCGCTCTGCGAGGGCTGCGGCGCGTGCGCGGTCGCCTGCCCCTCCGGCGCGATGACGCACAAGAACGCCACCAAGAAGGCCATCTTCCAGATGACGGACCTGTTCTAGGGTATGAGGTCAAAGACCAAAGAGCAAAGGTCAAAGGGCAGAATCTGGGATTGAGGATGATTGACCTCGACGGCCGACTTCTGGACTTCGCCGCCTCCGTGATGGGGCTCTCTGACCGACTGAGGCGGACATCAGCGGGGCGATACATATCGGACCAGTTGATGCGCGCGAGTGCATCTGCCGGAGCCAACTACCAGGAAGCGTGTGGAGCAGAGAGTCGCGCCGATTTCGTGCACAAACTGCAACTGGTTCTCAAGGAAGTCCGCGAATCCGGATACTGGTTGCGCCTGATTGCCCGCAGCCGCCTTGTCGCTCCTGATTCACTGGCCGCGTTGTTGGATGAATGTCAGCAGCTTGTCAGGATAATCGCCAAGTCGGTGGTAACCGCGAAGTCGAGGGGCAAGTGATTTTGACCTTTGACATTTGCCCTTTGCCTTTTGACCTGCTCGTACCCGAGGGGCGGAGCCAATGAGTGAGAACCGCCCCGTTGGCGCGGTGCTCGTGGTGGGCTCCGGCATCGGCGGGATCCAGTCTTCCCTTGAGCTGGCCGACGCCGGGTTCAAGGTCTATCTGCTCGACGAAGGTCCGGCCATCGGTGGCGTGATGGCGATGCTCGACAAGACCTTCCCGACCAACGACTGCTCGATGTGCATCCTGTCTCCGAAACTGGTCGGGACCGGCCGGCACCAGAACATCGAGCTGCTCAACTACTGCGAACTGCTCGGGCTTGAGGGTGAGCCGGGCCGGTTCAGGGCGCGCATCCGCCGCAAGCCGCGCTACGTCCTGCTCGACAAGTGCACCGGCTGCATGGACTGCACCAAAGTCTGCCCGGTCGCAGTTCCCGATGAGTACAACCAGAAGCTTGCCACGCGGCGTGCGACCTACAAGCTCTACCCGCAGGCGATTCCCAACGCCGTCGCCATCGAGAAGAACGAAGGCAAGGCTCCGTGCCGGCTGGCCTGCCCCTCCGGCGTGAACGCGCAGGGGTACGTCGCGCTAATCTCGCAGCGGAAGTTCAAGGAAGCCTACGAACTGGTGCGCGAGCGGCTGCCGTTTGTCGGCATCTGCGGACGGGTCTGCCATCACCCGTGCGAGCAGGAGTGCAACCGGAAGGAGTACGAGTCGCCGGTCTCGATCCGTGCTCTCAAGCGGTTCGCCGCCGACTATGTGTATGCCGGCAAGGTCGACTATCCAGTTATCAAGCAGCCGGCGGCGGAGCGCGAGGAGAAGGTTGCGGTGGTCGGCGCCGGACCGGCCGGCCTGACCTGCGCGCTCGATCTCAGGGCCAAGGGCTATAAGGTCTCCGTGTACGATGCGGCCGATGCGCCGGGCGGGATGATGCGTTGGGGCATCCCGGCTTACCGTCTGCCGCGCGAAACCCTCGACCGGGAGATCAAGGATATCACCGATACCGGCGTCGAACTGAAGCTGAACAGCCCGGTCAACGGGACGACCGGCATCCAGCAGTTGCTCGCCCGGGGGTATTCAGCCGCCTTTGTCGCGCTGGGCTGCGGCAAGAGCCGGACCCTCAAGATCGACGGGATGGGCCTCGACGGCGTGCTGCACGGGATTGAGTTCCTGCGCGACGTGAACGCCGGTAGGAAGCCGGAGGTCGGCAAACGGGTC
>VGIR01000134.1 GCA_016867815.1 candidate division WOR-3 bacterium
GCGACAGTCTGCAATCCACAGTCTGCAATCTGAAATCTGAAATGGTCAGCGTATGAACTCCTGTTTGTCGCTCGGATCAAAGGCCGCAAGCGCAGGCAGCTCTTCGGGGTTCAGTCCCGCGACCGCGCCGAACCGCTCCTTCACGACCTTCGCCACCCTGCGGTTGAACTTCATCAGGTCGATGCCCATCGGGCAGCCGCGACTGCACGAACCGCACTCCACGCAGCGGCCGGCCATGTGCATAGCCCGCATCAGGTGGAACATCATGTTGTCCGAACCCGCGGTGGTCTTGCCAACCCACTGGGGACTGCTGGCGTCGACAAAGCAGGTGGGGCAATAGCAGTTCGGGCAGACCTGGCGGCAGGCATAGCAGCGGATGCAACGGGAAACGTCGGTCATCAGCGCCTGCCAGCGCTCGTCCGGGGACAGCCTCTCGAAGTCATCCAGCGGGTCGGGTGCGGGCGTGCGCTCCGCGACCTTCTCCCCTATCATCTCGTCGCAGATGACCGGATTGGGATGGATACAAGTGGTGCACGAGTCGCTGAGCCGCCCCTGCTCCTTCACGCCGTCGCAGCCGACGCCGAGAATCACAAGTCCGCCGCGGTCAACCTGTTTCTCTTTGAGCAGGGCGACGACTGACCGCGAATCACAACCCTTGGCGACGATGGCAATCTTGCCTCGGTGCTTGACACGCGGCAGGTACGCGGCCAGGTTGGTACCGCAGCGGTCGTCGAAGACTAGGACGTCGGCGTCTTCCGGCCGCGTGACAAACGCGGGCGTGGCAGTGCCCGGACGCTTGCCGGCACGATAGCCGATGACCATCACGACGCCCTCTTTGGTCAGAAGCTCCTTCGCCCGCCTGCGGAGCTGGTCTTCGCGGCTCACGCGACCTCTTCCTTCAGCAGTTTGCGATTCGGTCCCAGCAGTCGCACCTTCTCGGTAACCTCGCGCACCACTTCGGCGAAGCGCTCGCCTTCCGCGGCCGAGACCCAGGAGAAGCTGACCCGTCCCGGGTCGATGCCGGCGAACCCCAGCAGGTCATTCAGCACGGCGAACCGGCGCCGGGCCACGTAGTTGCCGGTCAGGTAGTGGCAGTCGCCGGGATGACAGCCTGAGATGAGCACGCCGTCGGCCCCGCTCTGGAGCGCCTTGAGGATGTAGAAAGGGTCGACCCGGCCGGAGCACGGGACGCGAATCACCCGGATGCTGGGCGGGTACTGGATGCGCGAGATTCCGGCCAGGTCGGCGCCGGCGTACGAGCACCAGTTGCAGAGGAAAGCCACGATCTTCGGCGAGAATTCGCCACCGGCTGTCATGTCAGTCGCCGCGCCTGGCACCCGAGACTCTCCCATGCTCTAGTCCAGCAGGGCCGCTATCTCGCGGCTGATGTTCTCGGACTGGAAACCACGGATATCGATAGCCAGCGAGCGGCAGTTGGCCGCGCAGGCGCCGCAACCCTTGCACAGGGCCTCGTTGACGACCGCGGCCTGCTTCCGCGTCCTTTCGTTGATGGTCTTGACCTCGATGGCGCGGTAGGCGCAGAGCCCCTCGCACATGTGGCAGGCAGAACAACGGTCGGGATTCACCGAAGCGACGGTCGCTTCGGCCTCGAGCGTATCGCGGGAGAGAATCGTGGCTACTCGTCCGGCCGCGGCCTGGGCTTGAGCGGTTGCTTCGTCGATAAACTTGGGGAAGTGACACAGGCCGGCCATGAACACGCCCTCAGTCGCGAAATCCACCGGCCGCAGCTTCATGTGTGCTTCGAGAAAGAAGCCCTCGGCATTCAGCGGCACCTTCAGCATCTGGGCCAGTTGCTCTGATCCCGCCTGCGGCACGAGACCGGATGAAAGAACGAGCAGGTCGGGAGCAAACTCGATGGCCTGGTTGAGAATCGGGTCGAATCCCGTCACCAGCGGTCTCCCCGCTTCGATCCTCACCTCGGGCTTCCGCTCCGGCGTGTAGCGGATGAAGACCACGCCCTTCTGCCGCGCCTGCCGGTAGTACTCCTCGCGCAGTCCGTAGGTCCGAATGTCCCGGTAGAGCACGTAGACTTCGGTATCGGGATTGAGTTCCTTGAGTTTGAGAGCATTCTTGACCGCCTCAGCGCAGCAGATACGCGAGCAGTACGGCCGCTCGGGCTCGCGCGAACCGACGCACTGAACCATGACGACGGACCGGAAAGAAAAGGGGTCTAGGGGTCCAGGATTCGAGGATTCTAGTGCCTGTTCCAGCTCCTTCTGGCTGACGATGCGCGGGCTCTGTCCGTAGCAGTACTCGGTTGGGGTGCGGTACTGCGCGCCAGTCGCTACCACGACGACGCCATGCTTGAACGACTCCTCCTTCCTCTCTCCTCCCACGTCCCTCTGTATCGTCGTCTGGAAGTTCCCAACAAAGCCATCGATTGCCTTGATTCCGGCGCCGGTAAAGACCTTGATGCGCGGGTGGCATCCGGCTTTGGCCGCGAGGTCCGCGAGGCGCGCTCTGACGTCATCCCCCTCTACTGTCCTGGCAATAGACCGAGCGTTGCCACCGAGCGTCTTCTCCTGCTCGACGAGGAAGACGTCGAACCCCTCGCCGGCCAGGGCCAGTGCCGCTGTCATCCCGGCTACGCCACCGCCGATAACGAGCCCGGCTTTGGTAACCGGCAACTTCACCTTCGGCAGCGGCTTGAGGCGCAGGGCTCGCGCCACCGCCATTTTGACCAGGTCTTTCGACTTCTCGGTGGCCCGGTCCGGCTCTTTCATGTGCACCCAGGAACACTGGTCGCGGATGTTGGTCATGGCGAACAGGTGCGGGTTCAGGCCGGCCTCGGTAACCGTGGCCTGGAACAACGGCTCGTGGGTCCGCGGGGAGCACGACGCCACCACGACCCGGTTGAGCCGGTGCTCGCGAATACGGTCCTTGATCTTGTCCTGCGTGTCGCCGGAACAGGAGTACAGGTTCTCCTCCGCGTACACGACATGGGGCAGACTGCGGGCGAACTCGGTGACTTCCGGCACGCGGACTATGCCGCCGATGTTGATTCCGCAGTGGCAGACAAAGACCCCGATGCGCGGCGCGGCACCGCGCACATCGGTCTCCGCCGGCATCTCCTTGACCACGGCCAGCTGGCCCCGCTCCGCCGAGAGCATCTCCTCGGCCGCGGCGGCAGCGCCCGAAGCACCGGTCACGGTCTCCGGTATTGCCATCGGCTGCGCGAAGCTGCCGGCGACCCCGATGCCGGCGCGGCTCGTAGCGGTCGGTGACCACGAGTCGGTGGTGGCGAACCCGAAGCGATCCAACTCGATGTCGAGCCGCTTCGACAGCTCCGCCAGTTCCGGCGGCGGCACGAATCCGCAGGAGAGCACCACGAGGTCGAATTCCTCTGAACGCTGGCCCGAGTCGCCGGCGAAGCGCAGCACGAGGTTCCTGGTCTGCGGGTCCTCGCGGACCTCCGCGACCCGCGCCCGCAACAGCCTGACTCCGTACTGCTGTTCGGCCCGTTCGACGTACTTGTCGAAATCCTTGCCGTAGGAGCGCATATCCATGTAGAAGACGGTCGGCTCTACGTCCTTCGCGTGCTCCTTGGCTATGACCGCTTCCTTGACCGCATACATGCAGCACATCGCCGAGCAGTAGCCGCGCTCGACCGAGTCGTCACGCGAGCCGACGCACTGGAGCCAGGCTATGCGCTTCGGTTCCTTGCCGTCTGAAGGCCGCTTAACGTGACCGGAGTACGGTCCCGAGGCCGAGAGAATTCGCTCGAACTCGAGGCTGGTCACCACGTTTGGATAGCGCCCGTGACCGTACTCGGGTCGCAGCACGGTCGGCGCTATCTTCGAGCCGGCGGTGACAACGATTGAGCCGACCTCGACTTCGAACTCCTGGTCCTGCTGGGTGTAGTCGATGGCACCCGCCTTGCAGGCTTTCTGGCACGCCCCGCACTTGTCCTTCGTGAACTTCAGGCACTGCGCGCGGTCGATCGTGGGCGCATTGGGCACCGCCTGCGCGTACAGGCGATAGATGGCGCGCCGCTTGTTCAGACCGCCCTCGAAATCATTGGTCAGGTCGCGCACCGGACACTTGGTCAGGCAGTCACCGCAGCCGGTGCACTTGGCGAGGTCCACCGAGCGCGCATGCCGTCTCAGCTTCACCCTGAGATTGCCCGGTTCACCGGTGACACCGAGCACCTCGGTCTGGGTCAGGAGTTCGATATTCTCGTGCCTACCCGCAGCGACCAGCTTGGGCGAAAGGATGCACATCGAGCAGTCGTTGGTCGGGAACGTCTTGTCGAGCATCGCCATCACGCCGCCGATGGCCGACGCACGCTCCACCAGGTAGACCTTGTAGCCGGAATCCGCAAGATCAAGAGAAGCCTGGACTCCACCAATCCCGCCACCGACAACCAAGACAGCACCAACCTTGCCGGTCGAGGGCTCAGGCATAGCAGGGCTCCGGAGTCAAGCCAAAAGCCAAAGGCCAAAAGCCAACACGCAAAGCCGCCGACAGAACGCTTGCATAGCCACACGCATCCGCATTCCCGCGCCCGGACGTGGGAGTCAAGTCAGAAGCCAAAGGCCAAAAGCCAACACGCAAGAACATCATCTGCGCCCTTTGGCGGTAACGACCGACTTGGCAAGGATTCGGACTAGAGCGTCAACCTCGCCGGAGAGCACATCGGCCGCCCCAACTGGCAGCAGGTTCGCCCGGGCAACCAGCGCCAGCCAGTACTGCGACTCTTTGGCTTCCTTGAGCGCCACTTGCAGTTTGTGGATGAAGTCAGCGCGGCTCTCAGCCCCACGGGCTTCCATGTAGTTGGCCCCGGCGGAGGCGCTCGAACGCATCAGCTGTCCGGCAACGTACCGTCCGGGAGTTGTCCTTGCCAGCCGGCCACCAAGCTTGAGGCAGGCAGCAGCGAAGTCAAGAAGCCTCTCACGCAGGTCAATCGGTTGTCCGCAGTCTTGGCTTTTGGCTCTTGACTGTTGGCTTTTGACTTCGTCAGTCACGAGACAGGTCCACTCTTTCAAGTGCCGCCAACGATATCGGGTAGGTGTACCCGTCCTCGACGGCACACCGCTTGATGGCGTCCATTATCCTGCTGATCTGCACGCCCTGCGGGCAGCGGGAAAGACAACGATAGTGGGTTGCGCAGATGTCCTTGAATTCGTCGGCCAGCGCTTCGTCCCTCAGGCCAAGGTTGACCCTGCGGATGAAGCGGCGCGCATCCTTCTCCGGGTCGAAAAGCGCCTCCGGGCAGACGGCGGTGCACGACCCGCAGGTGAAACAGGCGGTCACACTCTCGGCCATCTTGCTCACCTTCAGCTTGAACTGGCGGTCGAGGTCCGCCGGCTTGACGTTCGGTTGAGAACCGCGGGCTCCGGCCTTGGCTACCTCTTCGGCCATGCGGGATACTACGTCCGCGACCTCGCCGATATTGACGCCTTGCGGGCAGCGG
>VGIR01000135.1 GCA_016867815.1 candidate division WOR-3 bacterium
GGCCCGATCCTACCTACGCAGCCGGCAACGCCAGCCAGAAGTGGTCAGGAGTTACTTTGCGGAAGAGCACGTCCGATATGCGGCAACATGACCTCAAGCTGTCAAACATTTAGTGCTCTCCGTAGTAGTCAAGTTGTCAGTCAAGCTGGCGGCGTCTGAGGCCGTTGAACCTCGTCATTCCTCAATGGTAGTGCCTTTGTGTCTTGGTGGTGAAACACCAATACGTGTTCATCTGTGGTTACCCACGCCGAGTCCGTAGCTCCGAATTCTGAACTCTGGATTCTGACCTCTGACCTATCCGTTCCCGTGGAGCGCCGTCGGCCGACTTTCAGTCAGGTGTTCGGATTGGAGATGGACGCGGAGCCGCCCGGAGCCTCTTGACGCTTCCTATTGAATTAAGTGCTGTGTCTCCGAAACCTCCTGCCTGCTCATCCACAAGTCAACACAGCGGCCGGCGGGCACGAGCCCGCCGGCCTCTTCCTTCCCAACCGAGCCGGTTACGGCGCGATCGGGGCGACGACGTTGAAGACATCGGTACGGATGGCCTGCAGCACGGCCTCGGTCAGGCCGCGCGCCTTCCACTTCGCGACCAGGATGGCCGCTTCCTTCGCCAGCGACTCGCCGGAGATGTCCTTGCGCGAAAGCGCCCACATCTCCCGGCCGAAGCAGAGGTAGAACGGGTAGGTGATTACGGACACACCCGCTCCATCACAGACCTGCTTCACTTGCAGCTCCATCGCCGCGATCATCGGGTAGATTGCCGACACGCTCTGCAGCATGGCCGGCCGCTTGACATCGAGGGTCGCCTTGATGCGAGTCGTATCGAACTTCGCATCCCAATTGGCGATCCGTTTGGTTGGGTCTATCATAGACCCTCCTTTCCAACCTCGGACCTTTCGGATTCGTGAGGCCTGAACTCATTCAAGCCCCTTCGCTCAGTTATACGAAGAAGGGCGCCGGTCGCGACAAGAAAGAAGGCCCCTGCACAAGGCAGGGGCCTGATGGGCAGCGCTACCTAGCTAACGCGCGCAGGCGTCCCCGAAGAACTGCCGCGCATTGAACTTGGGGTGCTTCTTTGCGAAAGAGCGGAAGGCACCCTCGAACAGGACGATGCTCTCAAGTGTCGGCCGGAGTGACTCAGCGAGCTCTGGGTAGCGCCGTAGATATGCCTCTACGGACACCTTCTTCCCCGACCGTCGAGCACTGGCAAACAGTTCTATGGCTGTCAACTCAGCGTCAGTCGGGCGGTGGCCCGGAGTTTCCGTGGTGTTTTTCATGATCAATGCTCTCAATATGATATCTGTGATGTTTCTTGATATGAATTCTGTTAGTTTGATGTGTTCAGTGTGTTCAGTGTGTTCAGTGTGTTGGGTGTGCTTTGTTGGCGCTAGACCATGCGCTTCAGTGCATCCATGCCGTTCTTGTACGCGTAACCTACCTGGCGTGTCGACAGCTTCAGCTTGCGTGAGATCTCGGGGAAGTTCAGTCCTTCCCTCCAGTAAGCCCAGATCACATCCCGCTGTCGCTTCGGCAGTCGGTCCGTCAGCCCGACGAGGTACTTCTGGAGTTCCACTTGCCGGATGCGAGCATCGCGCGGACACTCCCTCTCGTCCGGGCAGGCTTCGTCCAGGTCTTCCGGCGGTACCGCCTCGACCATGCGAGCCGGGCCACACTTCCGCTTCCGCATCTGGTCTATCACCAAATGCTTGGCGATGGAGTACACCCAAGTCCTCAATGAGGCCTTTGCCCGGTCGAAACGGTGACGGTGCCTGAACGCCTTGACTAGCGTGCATGACGCGACTTCGAACGCCCCTACCTCGTCATAGCCGAACTCACGCTTCAGCCATCTCGTCAGCCCGCCCTCAAGCCTCCAAATGGCCACAAATAGGGCGTCGTCCGTGGCCACATCCTGACTCGCAGATATCTTCATCTGCACGTGTCCTTTGCCGTGGCTCGTTCTTGTTAACCGGACGGCTAGGCGGGGCCACGGCTAAGCGCCTCGCCGTTCGGGGTCGGTTCCTAGTGCAGCCATGGGTCCTCCTTTTGAGTACACCCTATTATACGCAAGATGGGGGCCGAAACGACAAAGAACCTTGAGATAACGTAGAATCTGGCCATCGGGCATGACGCCTCAAGCGGCTATCCCTTCTGTTCGGGTGCGTGTGGCCGATTTCATGTCCTGACTGCCGATTGCCATCACGGCAATCGTTGCCATGCTGCTCTACTCGCAATCTCAGGTCGCTCCGAGGAACTGCTGAACAGCAGCGCCGCACCTTGACCCTCGGCCCTTTTATGCTATAACTCTCGGCATGTTTGGCCGGGTCTTTCTTCCGTCTGGTAGGTTGGGGCAATACTGATGCCTCGCATGTTCGACACGCCCGAGCCGCAACATTCGAGCGGTATTCGCGATAACCGCGACCGCGGACGAGTCGGGGATTTCCTGCGCTCCAAGATCCGCGAAGGCTCAAGACTCTCGGTAGTCTCTGCCTACTTCACAATCTATGCATTCGATGCTCTGCGGGAACACCTGCTAGGTGTCAACCAGATGGACTTCCTGTTTGGCGAGCCGAGTTCAGTCAGGTCCCTGGACCCATGCAAGACAGAGGCGAAGGCCTATATGATCGACGACGATGGCCTCGAGCTTGCGCGCCGCTTGGAGCAGAAGCGCGTCGCCAAGGAATGCGCTAACTGGGTTCGAGAGAAGGTCAACGTCAGGTCAGTGAAGCGAGCGGGCTTCGTGCACGGCAAGATGTACCACGTCGCAAGCGGCGACATCCAGGACGTGATCATCGGTAGTTCCAACTTCACGGTGCGAGGGCTCGGCTTGGCGCCATCTGGTGGGAACATCGAGTTGAACCTCGTAGTCGACAGCAATCGGGATGTTCGTGACCTGAAGGCCTGGTTTGATGAGATGTGGAATGACCCGGCACTCGTGGAGGACGTGAAGGAGGAAGTCCTGCGGAGCTTGGACAGGCTCTACAGTGACCGCGCTCCTGAGTTCATCTACTACAAGACCCTCTATCACATCTTCGAGAAGTACCTGAGTGACAACGCCCAGACGAAGGCAGACTTGGAGGCGACAACCCTTCTCGATTCCGGCATCTGGAAGCAGCTCTTCGAGTTCCAGCGAGACGGCGCGAAGGGTGCCATCAACAAGATACTCTCGCACAACGGCTGCGTCCTTGCCGACAGTGTCGGCCTCGGCAAGACCTTCGAGGCGCTCGCCGTCATAAAGTACTTCGAGCTTCGGAACGAGCGTGTGCTCGTGCTCTGCCCCAAGAAACTGCGTGATAACTGGACGGTGTACACTCAGAACGACCAGCGCAACCCCTTCTTGGCCGACAGGTTCAGCTACGACGTCCTCTCGCACACAGACCTCAGCCGTGATACAGGCATGAGTGGTGACATCAACCTGGCCGCGCTCAATTGGGGCAACTACAACCTCGTGGTCATCGATGAGTCGCACAACTTCCGCAACAACACTCCAGGGCGCCGCGACGAAGAGGGCAACATAGTTAAAAAGAGCAGGTATCAGCGTCTAGTGGAAGACGTCATTTCCAATGGCGTTAAGACCAAGGTCTTGATGCTTTCTGCTACGCCTGTAAACAACACTCTCAAGGACCTTCGTAACCAACTCGGGTTCATTACCGCCGGCAGCGATTCCGCCTTTGAGAAACAGCTTGGTATCGGCAGTCTGGTGGAGTCTCTGCGCAAGGCGCAGGAGCACTTCACAAAGTGGTCCAGGCAGAAGCCCGAAGCGCGCAAAACTGCGGACCTGATATCGCGCCTGGGAGCAGACTTCTTCAGACTTCTGGACGGACTAACCATCGCCCGTTCTCGTCAGCACATCCGCAAGTACTATCAGCGGGAGATGTCGCGACTTGGCGGTTTTCCGACCCGCGCGAAACCCATCGCGATATATCCCGACATCGACACCAAAGGCCTGTTCCTATCTTACGATAGGCTGAGCGACGAGATCAGCGGCTACAAGCTCTCGATATTCAACCCGTCCCAATTCGTCCTGCCAAAGCACCGGGCGGAGTACGAAGAAGGCGTCGCCGGGTTCAAGCAGTCACAGCGCGAAGGCTTCCTCATCGGCATGATGAAGGTGAACTTCCTCAAGCGGCTGGAAAGCTCGGTGCATTCGTTCGAGCTCACGCTGAAACGGACTATCGACAAGATAACCGACCTGGAAGACCGGCTGACGAAGTACAAACAGTATCGCGAGCAGAACCCAGAATTAGACCCTGACTCGTATGAGCCAGACTACCTGGATGACGACGAACTCCGCGATGCGTTCGAGGTTGGACAGAAGAAGAAGTTCAAGGTCGTCCACTTGAACGTGGATGGGTGGCTCGAAGAACTCCACCGCGACAAGAAGCAGTTGAACGGCCTGTACCTTCACGCCAAGGACGTTGGCCCAGACCGCGACGCCAAGCTGGCCGAACTGAAGAAGCTCATCTCTGCCAAGGTCCGACAGCCGAGCATCAACCGTCTTGGGAATCCCAACCGTAAGGTGCTGGTCTTCACTGCGTTCGCCGATACGGCCAAGTACCTGTATGAGCAACTGCACTCCTGGGCGCGTGAGGAACTGGGAGTGCATGCAGCTCTGGTCGTCGGCACCGGGGAGAATCAGTCCACGTTCCAGCCCAAGGGCTACTCAGGCCAAACCGACTATGCCAATATCCTCATCAACTTCGCACCGCATTCCAAGGAACGTGACAAGATAGGCGCGATGCCACAATCCGGCGAGATAGACCTGCTCATTGCCAGCGACTGCATATCAGAGGGTCAAAACCTTCAGGACTGCGACCATCTCATCAACTATGACATTCACTGGAATCCGGTGCGTATCATCCAGCGCTTTGGGCGAATCGATCGTATCGGCAGTCTTGGTAGGACGGTGCAATTGGTCAACTTCTGGCCCACCCAAAACCTGGACAGATACATTACGCTCAAGACGCGGGTCGAAGCTCGCATGGCCCTGGTGGACCTCGCGGCCACGATGGAAGACAACCTGCTAGAGCCCGAGGACATCCAAGACCTCATTACGGAGGACCTTCAGTATCGGCACAAGCAACTAGTACGGATGCGCGACGAAGTGCTCGACCTGGAAGACCTGAAGGACGACAACATCTCTCTCACGGAGTTCACGCTCGACGACTTCCGGATGGAACTGCTGAGGTATATCGAAGCAAACCGGGCACAACTGGAAGAAGCACCCCTCGGCCTGTACGCAGTCGTCCCGCCAGACCCGCAATACGCAGTCATCGAGCCAGGTGTCGTTTTCTGTTTCCGGCAGAGGAATGGAGCATGTCCCTCGGTTAGTTGAAATTCCTAGCGGCTCCCACATCACTTTAGGCAACTCTCTCTGTTGCGTCAATTTCTTTCGGTGACGCGGACCGTTCCAGTGCACTCAGCAATGCGGGGATG
>VGIR01000136.1 GCA_016867815.1 candidate division WOR-3 bacterium
CGTCTCCCACACGCGCACGCCGGTCGACGTGCCTGAGGCCCACACCGGCCAGCGGGAGGTCCAGAATGACATCAGCATCATCCTGACCCAGACCGGGCAGTACCTGTTTGACGACGAACCGGTCGCGACGCTCGAGGAGGTTGGCAGCCTGGTCGCCGCTCAGGTCGCCCGCGACCCCTATGTATTGGTCGTGATCCGGGCCGACAAGCAGTGCTACGGCAACCAGGTGCTCGACGTCCTCTCTGCGGCAAAGAAGGCAGGTGCGGCGCGCATCGTCTGCGCGACGAAGAAACTGACGATCAAGAGCTAGCCATGCCCGACGGAATCGCGCTCCGAAACATCACCATCCCCGAGGATCGTCGGTCCCCGGTGATTTGGATTGCCATCATCCTCTCGGCAGTAGTTCACCTGGGGAGCATGTTCGGCTTTTCCAACCTGAAGCCGACCGCGGTCAGACCCGGGGAAGACCTCATCCAGGTCAACGTCTATGACATCACACGTCGGCCTGAAGTCGCGAAAGTCGTACCCAAACAAGAGATCGGGGGCGGCGACGCACCCGGACTCGTCGATGCCGCCTCGATGAGCTACACGCCGTCCGGGACCCCTGACGGCCCGACAATCGACCTGCGGGCCGCACTCGACCGCGGCCCGTCGCAGGCGAAGATCGATCTCAGCCGATACGAACTGGACCGTTCTGCCGGTACCATGGACCTTGTCTACCTTGGCGGTAAGGGTAGTTCGCAGTCCACTGACGAGATTCTCTCCCAGCCGGCAATCGCCCTGACCCGCGCGCCCGGTCGGGGCAGCGGGGACGGCCGCGGCGTCCCTGGCATACCCCAGCCCGCCGCGCAACTGACTATCGAACGCCGCGAACTGGCGAAACCCACCGCCCGCAGCTTGCCGGCCAGCGCTGACCGGGACCTGCCCACGGTGGAAGCCCCCGTCACCCGCGGAACGAACTTCACCATCGCCGGGCCGATCTCCCAGCGCGAGATCACCAGGAAACTCCTACCGCGGTATCCGAAGTGGGCACTCGAGCGCCGCGTATCCGGCACCGCCGTGGTGCGGATCTGGGTTCAGCCCGACGGTCAAGTCAAAGGTGTGCCCACTGTGGAGTCAAGTTCTGGCTATCCGGACCTGGACCGGGTCGTCGTGGACGCGCTGCGCGGATGGGAGTTCGCGGCGCTGAGACCCGATGTCAAGTCGGAGGACCAGTGGGGCGAAATCACATTCCGATTCGTCCTGTCTTGAGGATATGACGCTACTCATTGTTGCCCTTCTCTTTTCCCAACCAACCCCGGCGTCGCCCAAGCCCGAGAGCACCGCTGCCCGGCCCGCGCCGAACGCCGACCAGCACGCGATCGGAGAGGAAGTGATCAAAGGCGAAACCGAAGTCAAGATCGAGGACACAAAGCTCTTTCTCCCGCCGCAGATTGACCCTTTCTCGCCGGTCAACGAACTGCTGACACCGGAAAGCTATGTCCTCGACGAGGCCCTCCACTACTCGGTCGACTCCCTGACGATTCCGCAGTACTTCGCCCACTCCTCGTTCCTGCGGATCCCGACCGAACGCAACTTCATCTATGGCGACATGATGGTCTTCCTCCCGACCTTCGAGCAGCGGGTGTCCACCTGGGATCTGGAAGTGTCGAACTCGCTCGGCGAGGCCGTCCGCCGCATCGCCCGCAAGGGACAGCCGCCGGCGGTCATCACTTGGGACGGCAAGACCGACTCGGGCGAGCCCATCGCCCCCGGCGAGGTATACAGTTTCACGTTCAACGCCTACGACGCTCAGGGCAACCAGACGCGGATCCCGGGCACACCCCAGCGCGTCAACGGGTTGGTACAGGAAGCTGGCGGAGAATGGGTGGTATCGATTGCTGCGGACATGATCTTCACCGAAGGTGGCGCGCAGCTGCTTGAACGGGCGACCCCGCGCCTCGACGAGGCGGCCAACGTCGTCAAAGAGAAGCTCAAGAGCCAGGTCGTGGTCTACGTCTACACCGAACTGGAGCGCCTCTCGGCTGAGCGCTGCCGCGTTATCGAGGCCGAGTTGAACCGCCGCGTCGTGCTGCCACCCGGCGCGCTCAGTGTCGTTCCCCGCTTCGTACCAGGTCTTCAGCCCAAGCTCTCCAAGATCGAGATCCGCATCCTCTAGGCATCCGGCGCGTTCCCGCTCCCGCTACGCCGGCTTCCGGCAGCTCTGCCTGATTTGACGGACGGATGCCGCCCACTATCATTAAGGTTGTGAACAAAACCAGTGTCCGCGAACCGCAGATGGGTTCGAGATGGCCGACGCACCGCCTGTCAGCGATCATAGCCGGCACCGGGGCACATGTCCCCGCGCGCGTCATGACCAACGCTGACCTCGAGAAGATTGTGGATACGTCAGACGCTTGGATAACTGAACGCACGGGCATGAAGGAGCGTCACATAGCCGCGGCCGGCGAGACCGCGTCGGACGTTGCCATGGTTGCCTGCGAAAAGGCTCTGGCTGAATCGAAGGTGAAAGCGGAGGAGCTCGACCTCATCGTCGTCGGCACCGTTACCGGTGACATGCCGTTCCCTTCGACCGCCTGCGTTCTGCAGGAACGGCTCGGCGCGTCACGCGCCGCTGCGTTCGACGTCAGCGCTGGCTGCACCGGCTTCATATACGCACTGAGCGTTGCCCAGCAGTTCGTCGCCAATGGGGTCTACCGGACAGTACTGGTCGTCGGCGTGGAGCTGATGAGCAAGGTGACCGATTGGACCGACCGGTCGACCTGTGTCTTGTTTGGCGACGGGGCTGGCGCTGCGGTGCTGAAGGCCGGAAAAGACACGGATACCGGCATTCTTGGCACCTACTTGGCCGCCAACGGCCATGGCGGCCAGCACCTCTACATGCCGGCCGGCGGCTCACGCCATCCGGCCAGCGTTGAGACCGTGCAGCAACGCATGCACACCTGCAAGATGAACGGCAACGCCGTCTTCAAGGTCGCGGTCCGCAATATGGCTGATGCAGTCAAGCACCTGTTGCAGGAAACCGGTCTCGGAATCGATGACCTGGCTCTCCTCATCCCCCACCAGGCCAATCTGCGCATCATCGAGGCGACAGCCAAGCTGCTCAAATTCCCTTCCGAACGGGTCTTCGTCAACATCGCCAAGTACGGCAACACCTCTTCGGCCACGACGATCATCGCGCTGGACGAGGCCCGCAAGGCCGGGTTGGTGCATCCCGGCGACAACGTGATGCTCGTCGCCTTCGGCGCCGGTCTCACCTGGGGCGGCGTCCTCATACGTTTCTGACCAAGAGGGCTCGGGACTCCAAGAGCCCGGTGTCGGAGACCGGAACCTCTGGTTCTTTGGTCCCCAAGCCCCTTCGCTGGCACTGACCGTGGACTACCGCGTTCTCTCTCTGCTCGCGCTCCTGTGCTGGGGCGCGTGGGGCTTTGCCACGAAGCTGGTCTCACGAAGTCAGCCGGCCGAAGGTGTTGCCTTTTGGAGTACCCTCGCGAGCATGCTACCCGTCACTCTTTTCGCACTCCTGGGTGGCGCGAGCCGCTGGGTCCGACCGGCGCCGCTCGCCCTCGCCTCCGGCCTCGCGGCCGGGGTCGCGTCGGTCCTCTTCTACGTCGCCATCCGCAAGGGCCCGGCTTCGGTGGTGATGCCTTTGACCGGAATGTACATACTGATACCGGCGCTGCTCGGCTTCATCTTTCTCAAAGAGCCGGTCACAGTCACACACGTCCTCGGCCTGGTCTGTGCCGGGTTGGCGGTCTTCTTCCTGACCCGCTAGACGCGGCTCGGCCGGACCGCGACGTGCAGGATTCCGCCGGCGCCTGCCAGCCCGGCAGCCACAAACATCACCGTCCGGTATCCAAACCCGCCGGTCAGGCCCAGAAGCAGCGCTCCCCCGACCGCGGAGAGGCTGAGAACCGACTGGAACATCCCCGCCGCCGTCGAACGTTCGGGATTGACGCGCATCAGTTCTCGCAGCGAGCCGAGGTACAGACACGACCACGACAAGGCCAGCACTACCTGTATCGGCACGACCTGCTTGAAACTCGTGACCAGCCCGAATGAGAAAAAGACCAGGGCCGAGAGGACGAAGCCGAGGATGATGAGCATCCGCTCCCCGGCCCGCTCGAGCAGGTTCATGAACAGGACCTGGCCGAAAGGGTTGATGGCAAACACGATGCCGACCCAGAGGCGGCTCGCACCCAGGTCGGCAAGGAACACCGGGAATATCGACCAGATCGAAAACGCCCCGATGTGGCGCAGCAGGAATGAGAGGTAGATGGGCCAGCTCCGCCTGAGTACGCGCATGTCGAGAAACGGCTGCTCCAGCCGAACGTGCTCGTGTTTGAGGCCGGTCCAGGCGAGAACGACAGTCGCGCCCATCAGCATAGCGGCCGCCGGAAACACCCAATCAGGTCTGAGCATCCCAAGCGTGAGAGCGCCGATACCCCAGCCCAACGCGCCGAATCCGGTGTACCGGCCGAGCAGCTTGCTCCGGTTGTAGAAGTACGCCATCAAAGCTGCCGGAAAGATCCCGACACAGGCTCCGGCCAGAGCCCGGGCCGCAAACAGCCCTCCCAGGTTCCGGGCAAACGCGTGCAGCGTCAGGGCGACGGTCGCAGCCACGAGGCCGGAGACAACGAACTTCTTTCGGTCCCCGTAGTCGCCCCAGCGACCGAAGACGATGCTCGATATCAGGGTCATCGCCTGATAGCAGGCGACGAGCAACCCGATCTGCTGGCTGCTCGCCCCGTATCCCCGGGCAAGCAGCGGGATATAGACAATCACCACCATCAGGCTGGCATTGGTCAGGAACTGAACCGCGTAGGCGGTCAGCATGGAAAGGACTCGAGGATTTCAGGATTCAGGGATGCAAGGGAACTGGCGGCAGGCACTGGAATCCTGGATTCCTTGATCCCTGGACCCCTTCAATGCGCCGGCAACGGCGCGAGACGACTCACCGGCAGGGATTGATACCAATCCACCAGCCCATCGAGCTCTGCCCCTCGCCCGCGCGCGGCCAGCACCTGTGCTCGACGCATGAGGAAGAAACGGTAGCGTTCGAGAGCGGCCCGCGTCCTCATGTCCGGTCCATTCCGGGGAATCCGCACTGCGAATCGGGTGTAGTCAAACTCAGGCAGCACCGTGTCGCTTCTGATCTGGAACAACAGCCCGACCGGTACCCGCCGCTCGCCGGCGAGCATCTGCCCGGCGTCGAGCCCTGCGTCCGCATCATGCGTCATGTACGCCGGTCGCTCCGGGCTGCGCGTGATGAAACTCTCCAGCAGCGCGATGTAGCGGCGCTGGATCTCGGCCGGGTCTTTCAGCCGCCCCTGCTCGAACTCATCGAGGTACCGCATGTAGCTCCCGATTTCCGACCGTGACCGCTCAGCCAGCCAGGGGTAGACTCGGGACAGGTAGTCGAAGTACCACGA
>VGIR01000137.1 GCA_016867815.1 candidate division WOR-3 bacterium
GTGCCCGCTGGAGGCGGAGCGCTGCGTTGGGAGGCAGGCACACAGGGCAGACAGTTTGATTCCCCCATCCTGACGCGCCGGGAGGAGCGCCATCCAGAGCCGGGAAACCGAGGCTGCAAGTCTGGTTCCGAGTGGGCGGGAATCTGAAAGGGCAGCGGCTCCCAAACTTGGGCTCTCTGGGTTCCGGTTCGGACCTCCGATTCCGACTCGGCAGGCGCGTGGCTTGACTTCCGGGAGGGTTTTGGGATTCTGATTGCGCGTGGCGTATTTCCTCCAGCAGTTGATAAACGGACTGCAGCTTGGTTTCGTCTACGCTTTGATCGCGCTGGGGTACACGATGGTCTACGGCATCGTGCGGCTGATCAATTTCGCGCACGGTGACGTGTTCATGGTGGGCGCCTACGTAGGCTTCTACGCGCTGGCGAGTTGGAAGCTGCCCTGGCCGCTCGCCATCGTGGCGGCCATGGCCGGGTGCGCCGCGCTGGGGATGTTCATCGAGCGGGTGGCCTACCGCCCGTTGCGTAGTGCCCCGCGCATTTCCGCCCTGATAACCGCGATGGGCGTCTCGCTCTTCCTTGAGTACTTCACCAGCCTGAGGTTCGTTTTCGGGCCGGACTACCGGGCCTTCCCAAGGCCGTTTGCGGTCACGTCGTTTGACGTGGGCGGGGTCTCGATCAGTAACATCCAGATAATCGTCTTCGCGGTCTCGACCGTGCTGATGGTGGGGCTGACCCTGTTCGTGAACAAGACTCGGACCGGTCTCGCGATGCGGGCGGTATCCTACGACCATAACACGGCGCGGCTGATGGGCGTGAACGTGGACTGGATCATCTCGGTGACGTTCGGGGTGGGCTCGGCGCTGGCCGGGGCCGGCGGCGTGCTCTATGGCATAGCCTACCCGCAGATCAATCCGTTCATGGGCGTGATGCCAGGTCTCAAGGCGTTCGTGGCGGCAGTGCTGGGCGGAATCGGCGTGATTCCCGGGGCGATGCTCGGCTCGGTTATCATGGGCGTGGTCGAAACGTTCACCTCCGCCTACGTTTCCTCGACCCTTCGCGACGCGGTGGCCTTCGGGGTCCTGATACTGGTGCTGCTGGTGCGTCCGGCCGGGATCCTGGGCAAGCCGAGCAGGGAAAAGGTCTAGAGGGCAATTCCCAATGGTCAATTCTCAACTCCCAACGAAACCCCAATGGAAGGAAATGACCAGGCACTCATCTGGCATTCTGGCATTCGTTGGGAATTGGCAACTGGGAATTGGGCATTCCGACATATGAGCACGCGCAGGGGCCTCGGAGCCGGTGTGGTTGCGCTGCTGGTCGCGGTTGCGGTGTTCGCCGCAGTCGAAGCGCTCATCCTCTCAGGCGCGCTGAATCCCTATTGGCAGCAGATCATCTGTCTGGCCGGGATCGTGACCATATCGGCTCTCGGACTGAATCTCATCTACGGCTACACCGGGCAGTTTTCGCTCGGCCACGCCGCGTTCTACGGTATCGGAGCCTACACTGCCGCGCTTGTGACCCGAGGCATCGGCAGCCACAGCCCGGCTATCCTGCCGCTCAGCCTGGTCGCCGGGGCCGTGCTAGCCGGTCTCGTCGCCCTGCTGATCGGGCTGCCGATACTCAGGCTCAAGTCCGACTACCTGGCAATCGCAACGCTTGGCTTCGGTGTGATCGTGAAGGTGCTGCTGGATAATGCCGACATGGCTATCCCGATGATGGGCGGTTCCCGGGGCATGAGCGCGATTCCCAGGCTGACCAGTTTTCTCTGGGTGTTCCCGCTGGCCGTAGTGGCGCTGGTGGTGCTGCGCAACATCGTCTACTCGGGTATCGGCCGGGCCCTGATTTCGGTGCGCGAGGACGAGCTCGCGGCCGAGGCGGTCGGCATTGACAGCACGCGGTACAAGACCCTGGGGTTTGTCATCGGCTGTATGTATGCGGGCGTAGCCGGCGGCCTGTACGCGCACCTGTTCACGTTCCTGCACCCGTCCAACTTCGACTTCCTGAAGTCCATCGACGTGCTACTGGTCGTGGTGCTGGGCGGACTAGGCAGCATGTCCGGCACCATCGTTGCCGCGGTCGCGTGGACGTTCCTGCTCGAGGGATTGAGGATCGTACTGCCTCCGGCAGTGCAGGACTGGCGCTGGGTCATCTACCCGCTGCTCTTGATTGTGTTCATGCTGGTCCGGCCGGGCGGCATATTCGCAGGGATGGAGTTCAGGTTCCTGAGAGCGAGGAAATGATGAAGATCGAAACCCGAATCAAGCTCGAATGAAGGACAAAGCCCGATTTGGGATTCGGATTTCGAGCTTCATTCGTCATTCGAGCTTCGGGCTTCGGACTTGAGGCCCCTATGAGTGTCGTGCTTGAGACCAAGTCCTTGACTAAGTCCTTCGGCGGGCTGGTGGCCGTGCGCGATTTCACGATGTCAGTTGCCGAGAACGAGCTGGTCGGCCTCATCGGGCCGAACGGGGCCGGCAAGACCACCGTGTTCAACCTGGTAACGGGCATGTATGTACCGACCGCGGGCGAGATACGGTTCAAAGGCGCCGACATCGGTGGGATGAAGCCGTACCGGATCTATCAGTGCGGGATTGCCCGTACCTTCCAGAACATCCGGCTGTTCAAGCAGCTATCGGTCCTCGACAACATCCGCGTGGCTCACCATCACCGCGGCGGGGCCGGGCTGTTGAGTACGGTTCTGCGCGGGCCGAGGTTCAGGCGGGAAGAGCGGCAGGTGACCGAACGGGCAACCGAGCTGCTCTCGATTCTCGGCCTCGAGGGCAGGCGGGATGAGTTGGCGCGAAACCTGCCCTACGGCGAGCAGCGGCGGGTCGAGATCGCCCGCGCGCTGGTGTCCGACCCGAAGCTGCTGCTGTTGGACGAACCGGCAGCCGGGATGAACCCTTTCGAGGTAGGCAGCCTGATGGAACTCATCCGGTTCGTGAAGGAGCGGTTCAAGCTGACGGTGCTGCTGATCGAACACCAGATGAAGGTCGTGATGGGTGT
The DNA here is from genome assembly GCA_016867815.1 of candidate division WOR-3 bacterium. NCBI lineage: Bacteria > Pseudomonadati > Caldifarciminota > Caldifarciminota bacterium. The sequence goes on from VGIR01000137.1 coordinate 3,006, forward strand.
GTGCCAGCGGGTCGTGGTGATGGACTTCGGCGAGGTCATCGCCCAGGGCGCACCAGAGGTGATTCGAGAGGACCCGAAGGTGATAGAGGCTTACCTAGGCAAATGACGAAGTTCGAAGTACGAATGACGATTGAAACCCGAATCGAGGAGAAGTCCGAATCGGCAATTCGAGCTTCGAGCTTCGTCATTCGAGCTTCCGCCGAGGAGTCTACGTGCTTCTGAGAGTTAAGGACCTTGCCGTTGACTATGGCGCGATCCGGGCGCTGCACTGCGTCTCGTTCGAGGTGAATGAGGGCGAGATTGTCACTCTGGTCGGGGCCAACGGCGCGGGCAAGAGCACAACACTTCGCACCATTTCCGGGCTGCTGAAGCCGTCCGAGGGAGAGATTGTCTTCGATGGCGGGCGGATTGACGGCATGGCCGGGCACGAGGTGGTGAAGCTCGGCATTGCCCACGTGCCGGAGGGCAGGCAACCCTTCGCCTACCTGACCGTGCATGAGAACCTTCTGCTTGGAGCGTACCACCGGCCGCGGGGAGAAGCAGCCGAATCAATGGAAAGGGTGTTCAGGTCATTCCCAAGGCTCAAGGAACGGCTGGGCCAGACCGCGGGAACGCTGTCGGGCGGCGAACTCCAGATGCTCGCGATGGGACGCGGGCTGATGGCGCGGCCGAAGTTGCTGATGCTCGATGAACCTTCGATGGGACTGTCGCCAATACTGGTGCGAGAGATATTCGACATCATCCGTGAGATCAACCGCCAGGGCACGGCCATCCTGCTGATCGAGCAGAACGCGTTCATGGCCCTGCAGGTTGCGCAGCGGGCCTATGTGCTGGAAACCGGCAAGGTAGTGCTGTCCGGCCCGGCCGCTGAGCTGCTGCGGGATCAGAGAGTCAAAGCAGCATACCTAGGCGAATGACGAATGACGAATTCCGAATGACGATTGAAACCCGAATGGAGGAGAAGTCCGAATTGGTCATTTGGGCTTCGTCATTGATTCGTCATTCGAGATTCGGAATTCGGACTTGAGAACGGCGAGTCGGCTCTGGGTGTGGCTCGTCGTGCCCCTCGTCTTCGCCGTCTATCTCCTCACTCTCTCGCCGACCGTCGGCCTGATTGACTCGGGCGAGCTGGCAGCGGGGTGCTACCTGCTGAACATCCTGCATCCGACCGGATACCCGCTGTACACGATGCTGGGTCGACTCGCGACGCTGGTGCCGGTCGCAATGGTTGTGAACCGCGTGGCGGCACTGAGCGCGTTGCTTGCGGCCGCGGGCGTCGGGTTGCTGCTGCTGCTCGGTCTGCGGCTGGGGATCTCGCGGAGCGTGGCCGGTGCCAGTGCGCTGCTGCTGGGGTTCTCGTTTCCCGTGTGGGCGGTGGCGGTGGACGTCGAGGTCTACAGCCTGACGTTAGTGTTGGTTCTGCTTCTCTGGCTGTCCGCCGAGTCGGTCGACAAGGGAGGGCCGCTGTTCATTCTGGCATACCTCTCCGGACTGGCTCTGACCAACCACATGTCCGCGGCAAGCACGGTCCTGGGCGTGGCGCTGGCTGTCGTTCTCGCGTATCGGCGAGAACTGGTGCGTCGGGTCCCGGTGCTGGCGGTGCTATTTCTGCTCGGCATTTCTCCCTATCTGTTTCTCGTTCTCCGCACACGCGCCGGGCCGTTGCTGGCATGGGGCAACCCATACAGTCTGGAGCGGTTCTGGTGGCACGTGACCGGCAAGCAGTACCAGGTCTGGATGTTCTCGCAGTCCTTCGGCGAGGTGATGCGCAATGCCGGGCGAGGTGCGGGACTGCTGGCCCGCAGCTTTCTGTACGTGCTGGTTCCGATCGTGTTCTACGGGGCGGTGCGACTGTTCCGGCAGAGGCGGGGGCTTGCCATCGGTCTCGCGGTCTCCGCCATCGTCGCGTTCGCGTACGCGGTCAACTACTCGATTCCCGACATCGAGTCCTACTACCTGCCCTGCCTGGTCACGCTCGCGGTATTCGGCATGGTGGGACTGGATGGGATACTGGCGAATGTCGAACGTAGAATGTCGAATGTGGGAACGGTAGCGAGGGCAGTTGTGCGGCAGGCACCCTGGCTTGCCGGGATTCTCGCCCTGCTTCTTAACTTCCGGGTTGCGGGCAAGCAGGGAGACTACGTCGCCTATGATTGCGCGCTGAACACCCT
>VGIR01000138.1 GCA_016867815.1 candidate division WOR-3 bacterium
CTGGTTCACGCTGGAACCGGCAAAGAAGGAGGAAGAACGTGGAAGAGAAGCGTGAGAAGGCAATACTGCTGGTTGAGGACAACCCGGACGACGAGGAGCTCACTCTGCGAGCCCTGGCGAAGTCCGGCATCAACAACAAGGTCGTCGTCTGCCGCGACGGCGCCGACGCCCTCAACTACATCTTCGGCCGCGGCGACTACAAAGGACGAGACCCGGCCGACTACCCGGCCATCACTCTGCTCGACCTGAAGCTACCCAAGGTCGACGGGCTGACAGTTCTGGAACGGATTCGAGGGGACAGCCGCACGCGGCTGATGCCGGTGGCGATTCTCACTTCTTCGAAGCTGGAAGAGGACCTGATTCGCAGCTACGCGCTCGGCGTCAACAGCTACGTGCGCAAGCCGGTCAAGTCAGAATTGTTCATTGAGGCGATCCGCCAGCTCGGCCTGTACTGGCTGCTGCTCAACGAACCGCCGCCCGGCCGGGACGAGAACCGAGGGGGACTCGGGATCTAGCGATGCCACACCCGAACGCAGTCGCACCGCAGCCACGTGTTGACATTCGAACCGTGTTCTCTACAATTCAAACGCAGTTGAGTACTATCCGTTTTAACGTCGGCGGAGTCGAGTTCGTCGGAACGCTGAACAGCTCATCTCTCACCGAGAAGCTGCTCAGTCTTTTGCCGTATGAAACGGTCGGTGAGACCTGGGGTATGGAAGTCTACTTCCCGGTGGACCTGCATGTGGATGACCCTGGCCTCGTGAACGAGGTCAAAGTCGGCGACATTGCCTACTGGCCTGACGGTCCCGATATCTGCCTGTTCTTCGGCCGTACCCCCAAGAGCACGAATGACGCTCCGGTCGTCGCCAGCCCGGTCACGGTCATTGGGACCTTCCAGTTCGTTCCGGAGGACTTCGACCGCATCGAGCGCCGCCGCAACGGCATCCTGGTCAACGTTGGACCGGCGCAGTAGCGCGGCACCGGGCCGGCCGGACCCTCAATCTGCTATCTGCAATTCGATATCTGAAACTGCGTGGGGCAGTAGCTCAGCTGGGAGAGCGCCAGGTTCGCAATCTGGAGGTCGCCGGTTCAATCCCGGTCTGCTCCACTCTTCCGGGGACTCGCAATCAGCAACCTGCAGTCGATAGCGGGAGGCCGAATGGTAATCCTTCCCAAATACGTCTTCCTGACGAAAGGCACTGGCGTCCACCGCGAGAAGCTGGCCAGCTTCGAGGCGGCGCTGCGCGACGCCGGCATCGCCGCGTACAACATCGTCCGGGTCTCGTCTATCTTCCCGCCATGTTGCCGCATCATCTCCCGCACGCGAGGACAGAAGCTCTTGACTCCCGGCCAGGTGATGTTTGCCGTTGTCAGCGACAATGCCACCAATGAACCGCATCGGCTCATTTCCGCCTCGGTCGGACTGGCCATCCCCAAAGACCCGACCAAGTACGGCTACCTCTCCGAGTACCACTCGTTCGGCCAGCGCGAAGAGAGCGCCGGCGACTACGCCGAGGACCTTGCCGCGCAGATGCTTGCGACTACTCTCGGTGTCCAGTTCAATCCGGACACGAGCTACGACCAGCGAAAGGAGATCTGGAAGATCTCCAACGAGATAGTCCGCACCCAGAACATCACCCAGTCGGCAATCGGCAACAAGAGCGGATTCTGGACCACGGTCGTGGCCGCTGCGGTGCTGATCACCCACATTCCTGAAGAACAGGTAGAGTAGGCCCGGCGCGGCGGCTAGTAGCGCTGCGCGAGACTCGCGCCCGTGTAGTAGTGCTTCAGTATCTCCCGGTAGCTTGCACCGGCCTCGGCCATCCCGATCGCCCCGTCCTGGCACATGCCTGACCCGTGGCCCCACCCCCGGCCGGTGAAGGAGACGGTCCGGCCGCGAATCGACGCCGTGAACGCGGTCGACCTGAGACCCATCGCCATCCGGAAGTCCGATCCCGGAACTCTGGAGCTACCGTGATCGGTCGCGAGGTTGACGTACCTTGCCCGGCCCGACTCACGGTCCATCTCCACACTGACGGCCCGGACTCTGCATCCCATTCCTAGGAGCCTGCTCGCCGCCGCATCGAGGCTGTCCCTGCCCAGACTGGTCTGCCAGGAGGAGTTCGGCCTCCCGGAGCAATAGGCCTTCCGGCCCCGGCGTTGTTCAGGTGTGTCGGGAATGCTCTTCAGGTAGGGCTTTGACCCGTTCGCTGTGACGCCGCCGCAGTTGGCGTGGTACAGCGCTTCGCAGACTTCATACTGAAACTCGAGCACCTCGCCCCGCGTCGCGGACACGGCCTGCCGTGAGAGTTCGGTCTCGCGTTCGATTCCCCGGTACTCCTGGTCCCGCAGATACGAATCGAACAGATCGTGTCCGAGTCCCTTGCGCCGGCCGAGGCGGGTCATTGTGAAGCTGCGGGCCGCCACTGCCTGTGCCTTGGTGGCCTCCAACGTACGGACGTTGATCGGACCGATCTCGCAGGGAACCACCCCGCGCAGGTAGTCTTCAAGCCCGAGAACGTTGACGACAGCGAGGTCACCGTCTGCGGCCCGAAAGACAAGCAGACGTCCACGATAGCTCCGGTCTCCGACCCGAACAAAGCCGCCTTCTCCGGCCGCGACCGCCAGGGTATCGGCAGTCCGCAATGGTGCGGGGCCGCCGGACGCGACCACCAGCCCTCCTTCGAAACCAACCTGTATCAACTGATTGGGGTCCACCGACTGCGGAGATGTGCTAGCGGCCAGCGTCAGTCCCCTGCTTGAACTGAAGAAAGCGACACCTTTGGTCGTCAGCCTCACCCGCACGGAAGGCTCTCCTGTCGGACTGGGCTTCGGAGGGGGAACCGGTCTGGTGGGCGCCATCGGCGCATGGTAGCAACAGCCGGCCAGGCACAGGATTGCGGCGACCAACGCGAGCATACGCATCCGCTGTCAATCTAGCCGACCTCGATTGGATGGTCAACAACTGCCCGGGGCAGCACTTTACAATACCCGCACATACCCTAGAATACAGGAATGCAACACCGGGATAAGCGAGTCGCTGACGCCATCAAAGATTCCGTCGCCAAGATCGTAGTTAGCGAACTCTCCGACCCGAAGATCGGGTTCGTAACCGTGACCCGCTGCCACATCTCGCGCGACCTCAAGAATGCGACGGTCTACTTCTCCATACTGGGCGACGAGACTACCCAGAAGCAGACATTCGAACATCTCCAGGGCGCGCGCGGGTACATCCGGCGCCGGCTCGGCCAGATGGTGGTTTTCCGGGTACTGCCGGAACTCCGCTTCGCTCTCGACGACATGCTAGCCCACGAGATGCACATCAACGAGATAATATCCGACCTCCACAGGAACGAGCCCGGAGAACTGGACTAGCCGGACAGGTTTGATCGGTCCGATGCGCGGGGTGCTGAACGCCAACAAGCCGTCGGGCATATCGTCGTACGATGTCATCCGACACATCAAGTCCATCCTTCGGTCGCCAGTTCCCATTGGACACGCCGGGACGCTGGATCCACTTGCATCGGGTGTGCTCCTCATACTCCTGGGTGAGGCAACCAAGGTCAGCCGTTTCTTACTCAACCTGCCTAAGGAGTATGTGGCCGGCGTGTTGTTCGGGAAACAGACCGACACCGACGACATCACCGGGGCAACGTTGAGTGAGCGGCCCGTGAGCGACCTCACGGCGGATTCGGTACGAACCGGTCTAGAGCGATTCACCGGCGAGATCGAACAGGTGCCGCCCGCATTCTCCGCCCTGAAGCAGGACGGCGAGCCGCTGTACCGACTCGCCCGCAAAGGCCAGGTAGTCTGCCCGAAGCCACGCAAGATCGTGATCTCCAAGCTGGAACTGCTCGACTGGCAGCCTCCGACCGCGACAATCAGGTGCGTGGTGTCGGCAGGGACGTACGTCCGGGCCCTGGCTCGCGATCTGGGCAAGTCGCTGGGCACAGTCGCGACGCTGGCGTCTCTGGTCCGCACTAGAGTGGGGCCGTTCAGCATCGAGGACGCGACCACGCCGGACTCGCTCGACGCGACCTCGCTGATCGAAAGGCTCGCCCCGATCGACGTCGCGCTGTCCTGGATGCCGCGCCTGGCAGTCTCCCCCATTCAGGCGCGGCAACTGCATCAGGGCAAGGTAGTAAGCGAGCTTGGCGGCCCGACTCCGTCCGGGGTTGACGGCTTTGCGTTGGCCGAGACCGAGGATCTCAGATTCCTCGCGGTCGTCGCTCTATTAGGTGGGAGGATGCGAACTGAACGAATAGTCTATGCCGACTGACGCTGGTTCGCCGACCCTGATTCCGGGCCCGGCAGCTCCGCTGGTAGTTGCCCTTGGCTCGTTCGACGGCGTCCACCTCGGACACCAGCAGATCATCCGTCGCGCTTCCGGCATCGCCGCGGGTTTGGGTGGCGTGACCGCAGTCCTAACCTATGACCCTCTTCCCGCTCAACTCATCTACACCGACTTCACCTACGTGCTGACCCCGCTGAACGAGAAGAAGATCCTGCTAACCGAACTGGGCGTACAGTACATCTGCGTACTCCGGTTCGATGCCGGCCTGCGTAGCACCACCGCACCTGACTTCATACAGCGCCACATTGTCGAGTCACTGCGCCCGGTGGCAGTGGTTGTCGGCCACGACCATCGCTTCGGCAGTCACGGAACCGGTGACGCCGGCCTGCTCAGGCGGACCTTGGAGCCGCTTGGCATCAGGGTCGAAGTCGTCCCGGAGATACTGCTCCGCAGCGTACCGGTTCGGAGCACGACGATCCGCGAGCACCTGCTTCTCGGCCACGTCGGCCTGGCGGCCGAACTGCTCGGTCGGTGCTACGCCATGAGCGGCACAGTCGTTCCGGGTACGGGAACCGGGCGCCGACTCGGGTTCCCGACCATCAATCTGCGTCCGTTCGAACGGGAGACTCTGGTTCCAGCGGATGGAGTCTACGCTTGTCGGGTGGATGCGGCCGGCCGCACGTTCGACGCCCTGCTGAACATCGGGCACCGACCCACTTTCGGCGGCGAGACCCGCACCATCGAAGCACACCTGCTCGACGTGCAGCTTGCAGCCCCCCCGCGCACTGCCGTGTTCCGCCTGGTCGACCGTCTCCGCCCGGAACGTCGGTTCGAGA
>VGIR01000139.1 GCA_016867815.1 candidate division WOR-3 bacterium
TTTCATCACCCGCACACGCAGCACATCCAAAGCCGCCGGCGATAGACGCCGAGTATCGTCTTCTCTCATTACTCACAGTATACACCAAACCGACTCCCATGTCAAACATTTTATGCTCTGATTAGTAATTGTACCCGTGACGACCCGGATGTCAAGTATGGTCCTGGCTTGTTCCAACCTGACCTGGACCGGGGTCGAAACCGGGGAGCCGCCGACCGTGTGGTTGGTCGGCCTGCATTACGCTGTCCGGGTCTTGCGACGGACGCGGCAGGATGCCGCTATTGGTTGCCTTCTGCCGAACCACGCCGAGGACCATCGGGTCCGAGATCACGGCCTGTGTCTGTTGGTGGATACAAAGCGACTGCCGGGCATGTGCAGCCCGGCAGAGCCTTGGGCGGAAACCCGCTGAGGCCTCTAGCTCCTCAAACTCTCCGTCCTGGCCCGAACCCTGGTCTCAGTCCCGAACTGTGACGACCGTTCCGCCGGACCATGGCAAATCCCGTCAACTACTGGCGATGTTCGAGCACGGGACGGCGCAGGGCGCGGCAAGGCCTGAATCCTTGAAGCATCCGTTATATGTATCGTACGGGCTCCCCTTGATGGATACGCCCTTGCAGGCGGCAAGTACCATTTCCTCCGCTCTCGTCCGGGCGAAAACCCGCAACTGGGGCGTGCTCCATCTCTTCTTATCGGAATTACTCATCTCCACCTCTCTGAATCTGCAACTGGTCGATCCTCAGTAGTCGTGCTCCCGACGACTCTCCTTGTGCCCGCAGAGACAGAGAAAGCTGTCCTGCGTCGGCCTGATCTCACAGTTGAATCATACACCCGGCTGGCCGGCTGTCAAGCGTGTCGCAAGGCTCTCGGGGACTTCGCGCACGACTTGACAGCGGTGCCGCGCTGACTCAGACTAGTCCATGCAAACAAAGACGTTCTGCTGCTTTCTCCTTGTCGTTCTGGTTACAGCCGGCAGTGCGGCGCCCGGCCGGATAGCCGTAGTGCCTGCTTCGGGGCGCGCCTCCCTGACAGAGCTTGCCCGGGCCGGCGTGCTGGTCTACGCCCGCACTGAACGGTACGTGTTCGCCCAACCTGTCGGCGGGATGGCCGCGGGCACGCCGGCACTGGAACTTTCGCTCAGCCCGGGTCGAGCGACATACCTGGTGTACAGTGCTCACGTCCGCGCGCCGCTGTCGGGCTCGGTGCTCTGGCAGGACGGAAGCACCCTGTTGATGCAGCTCTCACCAACTGAGGCCGATGCGGCTTCCCGGCAGGGCGCCGAACTGCGGCTTCTGCCGGACAAGCCGCACCCCATCCGGCTCGCTCCCGAGCGCTCCTACCCGCTCTCTCCCGAGGCCGACACGCTGATCGAGCGGCTCATCGCCAACGTCTCCGCCGATTCGATCCGGAAGCAGATCCAGCGCCTGCAGGACTTCGGAACCCGCTTCACGCCGACCGAGAGCTGCCATGCCTCCGAGCAGTACATATTCGACTACTTCACTTCTCTCGGGATGGACTCGGTGGAGCTCGACTCCTATTCGGTCTATGGCTACCTCCTGCACAATGTCGTCGGCACCAAGGTCGGCCGGCGCAATCCCGACAAAGTCGCCATCATCTGCGGCCACCTGGACTGCACCTCCGATGACCCGTGGAATCTGGCGCCCGGAGCCGAGGACAACGCGTCGGGCACGGCCATGGCCATCGAAGCCGCCCGCGTCCTGGTCGGTGAGAGCCTCGACCAGACCGTGAAGTTCATCGCCTTCACCGGCGAGGAACAGGGCCTGCTCGGCAGCTTCCATTTCGCCGAGGCGATGCGCAACATAGACGCCGATATCACCGGTGTGTTGAACTTCGACATGATTGCCTGGCCCGGCGGCCAGTTCGGCGTCTCGATCTTCTGCGACTCGGCTTCGTACGGGCTGGCAGAGATGGAGGGCCACATGGCCGAGCTCTACACGACCCTCGACCACCAGGTTGTAGTCGGCTCCTATGGCAGCGACCAGCTCGCTTTCCACGAGTACGGCTACCAGGCGACCGCCGGCGCGGAGTACGGCAGCTGGTATCCCTACTACCACACTACCGGTGACACCATCGGCAACCTTTCCATGCCGCTGGCCGCCGAAGTCGCGAAAATGGGAATCGCCGGGCTCGTCACCCTGGCGATGTCGCCGGGCACGCCCGACAGCTTCCGGCTGTGGGACGTCGGCACCGGCGGCGCGCTGGAAGCGACCTGGAAAGAGAACACCGATTCCGACCTGGCCGGGTACCGGCTGATGTGGGGAACGACTTCGGGCGTCTACACCGATTCGCTCCTCGTCGGCCGGGTGTCGCACCAGCGCATCAACGGGCTGGTTGATGGAACGCGCTACTACGCGACCATCGTTGCGCTCGACTCGGCCGGCCACGAAAGCGGCCCGGCCCCGGAACAGAACGCCGTACCCGGCGTTCGGCCGCTGTCGCCGCAAGGCGTATCCGCGCGGCCGTTCTTCCAGGGCATGGCCACATTCTGGCTGCGCAACCAGGAACTCGACCTCGCCGGCTACAACATTTACCGCTCGACCGTGTCCGGCTCCGGCTACGCGAAAGTGAACGGCGCGCTGGTAACCGACACGACTTACAGGGACTCGGGGCTGATGTCGGACACGATGTACTACTATGTCGTTACCGCGGTGGACTCGAGCGCGAATGAGGGCAACCGCTCCGCCGAGGTACGCGGCAAGCCGATAACTCTCGACCACGGCATCCTGCTCGTTGACGAGACCCGCGACGGCAACGGCCAGCGCGGCAGTCCGAGCGACGCCCAGCAGGATGCGTTCTACCGCGCCCTGCTCCGCGGGACGTCGTACAGCGACTGGGACGTGGCCACGGAGAGCGTGCCGCAGGCCGGCGATGTCGGCCCGTACTCGACCATCGTCTGGCACGCCGACGACTACACCCAGCAGCGGCTCCACCCGGCCGTGCCGGGCCTTGCCAACTACCTGCAATGCGGTGGCAGGTTGTGGCTGGTGGGCTGGAAACCGATACTCGGACTGCTGGGCTCGGGCAGCTACCCGTTTCTGTTCTCTCCCGGCCAGATGCCGTACGAAGAACTTCATCTCGACGCCGCCGGCCAGTGCCCGACGAACAACTTCTTCGGCGCGTCCGGCCAGTCCGGCTACCCGGACATCTCCATCGACTCGATGAAGCTCTTCGCCTCGTTCCATGGCCGGCTCCCGTACGCGGACGTGCTCTACCCGCGCGACGCCGATACCGTGCTGACTTTCAACGCTGCTCTGGGCGACAGCTTCCAGGACAAACCGGTCGGCGTCCGCTGGCTAGCTGGCCCGGGCAAGGTTGTCAGTTTCGGATTCCCGCTCTACTACACAGTCGAGTCCGAAGCCCGCGCCGTGGCGCTCAAGGTGCTGGCCGACCTGGGCGAGCCGTACGGCATAGAGGAAGGAGCGAAGTCAAGAGCGGAAATGAAGAAGGTACTGCCGACCGTCGTCCACGGAGTACTTTACCTTCCGCCTTCATCCCTACGCCTTCATCCTTCATATCTCCTCTCCGTAGACGGCCGCCGCGTCATGTCCCTCCACCCCGGCGCGAACGACGTCCGCGGGCTCGCGCCCGGCGTCTACTTCGTGCGCGACGAGCCTCAAGCCGCAAGCCTCAAGCCCCAGGCAATTCGAAAGGTAGTGCTGACGAAGTAGACGTCCGCAAGAGATTCGGGCGGGCTCATCGCCCGCCCGAATGCACTATACGCTCGTCCCGATAACCCTCAGCCGACGCCTGAACTACACGCTCTCTGGCGGTGGCCGCAGAGGCTAATGGCGGGTCCGAACTTCGAGCTTCGGACTTGATTCGTCACTCGGGATTCGAGCTTCGAGCTCTGGCCCCGAACCACTATCCTTTGCTCGCCAGGTAGTCGCAGAAGCTCTTGAGCCCGGACCCGACGCGGCTGCTCGCGCCGCGGACCGCCGGTATGGCCAAACGCATGAGTCCTATGACCTGGGCCGACGTCAGCTTCTCGCTCGCCCGCGAATTGTGTTCGGCCAGAGCCACGGTGAAAGCTGCTGCGGCGCCGCCGTAGTCTTTCTTGTCGACGAACAACCGGACAGCGTCAACCACGTGGTCGGCTGACTTCACGCCCGCCTTGTGCAGGGCGGACTGCAGAGCGGTGTAAGCCACCTCTTCCCCGGCGATTCGCGCGGCCCGCCGGAACCAACGGCTGTTGCAGTTCAGCGCTGCGCAGCCGATGGCGACGACAAGGACGGCTAGCAGTAGCCTGCGGACGTAACGGATAGTATTCATGGTTCTTCTCCTGTGACTGCGTATGGTTTACCCGCTGCGGGCTGCATTGTCAAGAAAACTGCCTGCGCGGGCCGGGATGCAGGCGGGACTCGAACCCGCGGACCGGACATCGAATCCGGGAAGATGAGGCCTCGCGCCGGAGGCGCGATTGGACCTCGCGAAGCATGCGGCGACGCATGGGTCGTAGCACCGGCAAAGGCATCGTGGGCTGTGTGCTGCGTCGCTTCGGCCGGTTCGTCGATAGCTGCATCGTGAGCTGCATCGCAAACTGCATCAGAAGTTGCTTGCGAAGCTGCATCGCGCGCTGCATGAGACGTTGCACCAGTCGCCGCACCAGCAGTTCCATGTCGTGTTCCGTGAGTCGAATCACGAGTCGATGCTCGACTGGTTGCGTGTTTCGTGGCATGCCGAGCTGCATCGGCCGAAGCAGCCGCCCGGGCGGCCCGTGGGCCGTCCACTCCCCGGCAGAATTGTGGTCGAGAACGGCCCGACCACTGCATGTAGACGGATTCCCATTCCCTTGCTGACGTACATGTCCGGGCTACCCTGTCCGGCCTAATTCTACGACGTTGTAGAATGAGCGGCGAGGCAGGGATATGGCACAAGTGACCGTAGAGCATGAAGTTAGCCACTTCGAGCCGCAAAACACCGAGGTCCTGTCAAATGTTGTGGAAATAGCTGAGCGGTGTCTTGGGGTCATGCTGCTGCTTTCACTTGAAGGCCATTGCGGTACTTGGCACCAGCTACCACCGCCGCAACCAGCTCCGGCGCATTCAG
>VGIR01000140.1 GCA_016867815.1 candidate division WOR-3 bacterium
CAAACACCTCTCTCGGGATGCCGAACCTCTCGCTCAGTTCCCGCACATGCCGGTTCACTCCCGCTCCGTCCCCCAGTGCGCCTCCTCACCCTCGCTTCGCTCGCCCTCCCCTCCCCGAGTAGAGGGATGGGGTGAGGAGCGGCCCTTGCGTATCAGTGCAATGAAGAAGGGCTCCGTGTCGTTGTCCTGTGGCAGGATTCTCCGGCACCGGCTGACAGCCTCCGCAAATGACTCACGTCCCCATTCACGAAGCCCCGGCCGCATCACGAGACCAGGCAGTTCGAACTCTTGGACTTCCGCCTCGGGCTGACGCGCCAGCAGGTGCGCCACAACGGACTCGTTCTCTTCGGGTGCAACCGTGCAGGTTGAGTAGACCATCACGCCACCGGGCTTGAGCGCAAGGTATCCGGCCAGTATCAGCCGCTTCTGAACCGATGGGAAGCGTTCGATTGTCGCCACCGACCACCGGTCGAGCGCCTGTGCAGACTTGCGAATCGTACCCTCGGAAGAACAAGGCGCATCGACCAGCACCCGGTAGCAGGTTCCCGCAACCATCCTCCCCAGGCTCGACCCGTCCATCCTGCATACGGCCACGTTCAGGCACCCGGCGCGGTCCACGTTGCCGATGAGCCCGCGCACGCGTGTCGGCGACGGGTCATTGGAAATGATGAGCCCCGTGTTCTGCATCATAGCCGACATCTCGGTTGTCTTTGAGCCGGGTGCTGCGGCAATGTCCAGCACTCGCTCGCCCGGCTGTGGTTGCAGGACCAGCGGTGGAACCATCGATGCCGCCTCCTGCACGTAGATGAGCCCAACGAAGTGCTCGATGCGCTTGCCCAGCGCGGGAAAATGGGGACTGTACCGCGCGTCCTCGCGCCCCGAGGGACTGTCCCCATTTTCCGGGAGGACGAACCCCAGTTCATACCACGGCAGCGGCTCCGGCATCAAGTCTACCATCAGGCCCAGTACCTGTTCACGCGTGGCCTTGTGTGTGTTGACCCTGAACGTCCGGCGCAACGGGCGCTGCATGGCATCCAGGAACGCATCGAAATCAGGGATGAACTGCGAGTAACGGTCGATGAATCCCTGCGGGAACCTGCGCTTCAGCATCGCCAAGCCTCAAGCCCCGAGCTCCAAGCCGCAGACCTCGGCCTTTCGGTCATTCGAACTTCAATCGTCATTCGGACTTCGTCATTCGTCATTGGTCCGAGTGACCGTTCTCGACCAACTGTCCAGCCTCCGCAACGCATCCAGCTTCTCCTTGTTCCCCAGCTTCGCCTCCCGAATGCCCTTGTCGAGGAAAGCGACCGAGCGGTCATAGGCATTGCGGTCAACAGGATATGGCCAACCATCCTTGCCACCGACTGCGAAGGTGTAGGTTACCGGGTCGCGGAAGCTCAAAGGGGCACCGTGTGTCACCTCTGCTATCAGTGCGAGTGCGCGTATTGTCTTCGGCCCGATCCCCGGTTGCAGCAGCAGCGCAGTGAAGTCCTCCGGAGGTTTCTCGTAGGTGCCGACGAGCGCCTTCTGCAGGTACTTTGGGTTGACGTCAGCGAGCCCAACCGGATGCTGTTCGGGCATACCAAGTGCCCGAAAACGGGGACTGTACCGCGCGTCCTCGCGCTCCGGGGGACTGTCCCCGCTTTCGGGCCCGCGGGCCAGGGCGAGCCGGACCCTCTCAAATTCCCGTACGGTCACATCGGGCGAGCGACCAGAGATGGCGGCCACTGCCTGCCTTGCCGTCTGCGCTTCGGCCGCAACCATATTCAGCGGCTTGCCCATATGGTCGCACGCTATCCCCTGGTGAGGCTCGCAGACGAAGTCCTCAAGCTCCTCTGACAGCCAATGATACCTTCTCGCCCAGCGCGTGTCGGTGTTCATCCCCTGCTGCACCACTGCCCAACGCCCCTGGGTCGTACCGATGAAGACGTGCTGGTAGATCTGGAACCCGTCCTGCAATGCCGCGGAATCGACCTTGGCGCTCAGCCGGCTCGCTTTCACGAGTGTATCTCCATCCAGGCTGAACTGCTCGGAGAAGCCGGCAATCTCGCCCGGTGTCTTGCGCGACGCCCCGCCCTTGCCGCCGCAGACGTAGAGACCGAGGCTCGCCTCCTGCCCCTTCACCGCCTCTTTGAGTGCGCCGCAAACGGTCGTAGTCACTCCCGACGAGTGCCAGTCGAATCCCAGCACGCAACCGAAGCTCTGGAACCAGACCGGGTCGCTGAACCGCCTGAGCAGTTCGTCCGGGCCGTAATCGGTCACGACTATCTCGGTCACGGCTCGGCACAGCTTCACCATCCGCTGGAACAGCCAAGCCGGCGCCTTGCCCCAGTGCAGGGGCATCATCGCGACTCCGCGTCTCACGACTCAAGTCTACGAAGCCCAGGCTCAAGCTCAAGCGCATCGAGAGTGGTCTAGTGATCCAGTGACCCAGTGGTCCAGTGGCGAACTCCGAGGTCCTCACTAGACCACTTGACCACACTCCAGCCACTGCTATACTCGCCGGGTCAAGATGTACCGCAGACGGCGTGAAGCTTGGTCGGGAATTGCCTGGCTCCTGCCGGCGCTGATCATCCTCATCGGCTTCCGCGTGATCCCGATAATCCTGTCGGTCCGCATGAGCCTCTACGACTGGGGCATGGCCGGCGCCCGGGCCTTTGTCGGCCTCGGCAACTACGCTGCGGTCCTGCGCGACCCGGTCTTCTGGCAGTCGCTCGCGAACACCGGCTGGTACGTGCTCTTCGAAGTGCCAACCATCCTCTTCGTTTCGCTCTTTGTCGCCATCCTGCTCAATCAGAAGATACGCGGGCTCGGCGTGTATCGCACCATCTACTACCTGCCGGTGGTCACCTCGATCGTTGCGGTCTCGGTCGTCTGGCGCTGGATACTCCAGCCGGACCGTGGACTTATGAACTACATCCTCTCGTGGTTTCACATCTCGGGCGTCCGCTGGCTCCAGGACCCGCGCGGCCTGTTCCAGCTCATCGCCGGCCCGTCGGTACAACTGCCATCCGGCCTGCGTGGCCCGTCAATCGCGCTTCTCTCGCTCGTGCTGATGGGCATCTGGAAAGGCATCGGGTACAGCACCATCATCTTCCTGGCCGGGCTGCAGAACATCGACAAGTCCTACTACGAGGCCGCGCGCATAGACGGCGCCGGCCGCTGGGCAACATTCCGGAAGATAACCTGGCCGCTCATATCGCCGACGACCTACTACGTCCTCATCATGTCCTGCATCAGCGCCTTTGAGACCTTTGCCCAGGTCTGGATAATGACCGGCCCGCCGGCCGGCGGCCCGCTCTCCACAACCAAGGTTGTGATGTACTACTTCTACGAGACCTCGTTCGAACTCTGGCGGCTCGGCTACGGCGCTGCCATCGCCTTCATCGCCTTCGCCATCATCCTCGCCCTCACCATCCTCCAGCGTCTCTTCCTCGAACGGAGAGTGCAGTATGGATAGAGCCCAGCCTCCAGCCGCAAGCCCCAAGCCGCAAGCTCCGGCCATTCGGTCATTCGAGCTTCATTCGTCATTCGTGCTTCGTCATTCGGATTTCCGCCAATGAGGACCAGCAACTTCCCGATCCACCTGCTCCTCATCATTGGCGGCATCGCCATGGTGCTTCCGTTCTTCTGGATGCTCTCGACTTCGCTGAAGACGCCGCTGGAAGCACTCAGGTTCCCGCCCACGTCGTGGCCGAGTTCGATGCAGTTCTCGAACTACACCGAGGTGTTCAGGCAGATCCCGCTCTGGCGCTACTTCGCGAACACGGTGCTCGTCACCGCGCTCAGCCTGTTCGGTGTTCTCGCGACCGGCGTGATGGCGGCGTATGCATTTGCCCGGTTCCGTTTCCCCGGCCGCGAGGTCCTCTTCATGGGCTTCCTTGCCCTGATGATGATTCCGCTGCCTGTCTACCTTGTCCCGTCCTACATCATCCTCTTCAAGCTGGGCTGGATCGATACCTACGCGGCGATGATCGTGCCGTGGACCGTGAACATCTTCGCCATCTTCCTCTTGAGGCAGCACATCCGCCAGCTACCGAACGACCTCTTCGACGCGGCCCGTATCGACGGCTGCTCGAACTGGACCACGCTGCGCAAGGTCGTCCTGCCGCTCTGCAAAGCTCCTTTGGTCACGATAGCGGTCTTCAACGTCATCGCCTCCTGGAACTCATTCTTCTGGCCCCTGATCGTGACGAACTCGGACAAGATACGTCCGCTGCAGGTCGGCCTGGCCTACTTCTCGCGGGAACAGACGACCAACTACACGCTGCTAATGGCCGCGACCACGCTCGCGGTCATACCGCTGATTCTCCTCTTCTTCGCGGCCCAGAGACAGATCATCCAATCCCAGGCCAGGTCAGGACTCAAGGAATAGGCCGCGTCACGCGACCGCTGGTTTGACTCAGTCTGGTTCATACTGCTCTCCTTTGTACGGCTCAGTAGATTGCCGTCACTAAGGAATTGCGGGTTTCCGTCGGTTTTGGTCAAAGCGACATCGCGTAAGTCACGTATTCCACGTCCAGGGGTCGCTGGGGGGGATACTCCCCCGGAGACTCTCCCTGCATATCCGGGGGCATATCTCCGGGCATCTGGCTGGGCATCTGTCCCGGTATCCTTCCCGGCATCTGGGAGGGCATCTCTCCGGAAATCGGACTCAGGCACTGGGAAGGATGCTCTCCCCGTATCCCGGTGGGAATCTCCCTGAACATCTCGGAGGGGAACTCTGAGCGCATCTCCCCCGGCATCTGGGAGGGCATCTCCCCCGGTATCTGGGAGGGCATCTGGGAGGGCATCTCCCCCGGCATCTGGGAGGGCATCCGGCCCTGTACGAGGTTCCTACCGCCTGCCGAAGAGGGTCAAGTGCCGATTTGTCTGCAAATAGGTGGCTTCGTGTTTTGGTGTGTTCATGCGACTGGCGCGGTCGGAAGCGGCTGGCTGAGCGCGTCCCACAACGCCAGTTCCTTCATGTCCAGATACGTGGGTTGAGCAGCCCACTCACCCGCTTCTTCCTGAGCCAACGCCGTGATCAGACGCAGACAGGCTGC
>VGIR01000141.1 GCA_016867815.1 candidate division WOR-3 bacterium
CTGAAACGCAGAGACGGAAATGCCTGTGAGAGAGAGATCGCCCTCTGCCTTCCATTTGGCTTCGATCTTTACCTCTTCCCGGCTTCCCATAACTGCCACGATTCGCCCTTGGCGCTCTTGGCAATCGGTGAGCAGCTTGTCAAGCTTCTCACCTACAGAGTGGGTCCAAGAATTTAAGACCTGCGGTTCCGGGATGGGAGTTGTCGAGCCATATGGAAGAGCGGCGTATAGCTCGAGATCAACCCGTGTCCAGCGGCGTTGCGTCTTTGGAAGCCGTATTCTCCTCCCGAGAAGCTCCATGAGGAGATCTTCCTCGCAGGTGTGTGCACGCGCCGCGTTCGCGGCGCTCCAGCGGAAGGAGATCTTCGCCGAAACTTGAAAGGGATTCATGCTCTTTGGTGCGTCTCGATAGACGAAGACATCCCATGAGCGTGCGCGCGGTAATCGATGGATTAAGCTTGAGTTCTGATCACGCAGAGTGAGGGAAAGGCAAACCACCCCTCGAAAAGCTTGACTTCAGCTTTCCGAGGGGCTTTTTTTGTCTCCGTTGTTTGCCAAAACACGTGAGACAACTGCTTTGTACCAAACTCTGCTCTCCGATGCCACCCTTTACACCGCTCTCGCCAAGCTGGATGAGGAAATTGCCGCGGAGGTCAAGCCGAAGGGCTGCCCTTTCTGCGACGGCGTCCTTCACAGCGGGCGATATCCACGTAAGCCGCGAGGCGTTCCTTCCGAGGTTGAGGATCAGTACCGGTTCCGTGCCAGTTTCTGCTGCAGCCGGAAAGGATGCCGCCTCAGAACCACCCCACCGTCCGTGCGCTTTCTGGGGCGCAAGGTCTTTGCCGCGGCGGCCGTGGTCCTGGTGACGATACTGCGCCATGGGCCAACTCCTGAGCGGCTCTCCCGGATTCGGCAACTTACGGGCGTCAGTGCCCGCACCGTCACCCGCTGGCGGCAGTGGTGGCAGTCGGTAGTGCCGCGCACACGGTGGTGGACAACGGCGCGCGGATTTTTGCGCCGGCCCGTGGCCGAGCACTCGATGCCGACATCGCTGCTCCATGCCTTCACAACCACCGACGAGAAGGCCGGACTCATTGCTTTGCTTCGATTTGTCTCTCCGCTGACGAGCGGTTCTGTCTTTCACCCTCCCTGATGGCTCCTGAACTCCCGCAGAGAATGCGGGGTCTTCCTTCGGCGGCCAGGGTCGATGAGATCTGCATGCTGGGGCGGGAAGGACTCAAAGCCGCCCGGAGGGGGCAAAGCGAATGGCAAACGACGATTTGGACCGGACCCACGAGCGTTGGGCTCGCTTGCGTTTCTCGATCGTAGGGCGGTTGCTCGCCGCTCCGCCGGAAAGGGGCGACCTGAGGGAGGAGTTACGACGACTGGCCGGTTGCGAGTGGCGGCACCCCATCACGGGTCGGCCGGTGCGGTTCGGAGTTTCCACCATCGAACGCTGGTACTACGCCGCCCGCGCCGAAAAGGTCGATCCGGTCCATGTGCTCGAGCGGCGTGTGCGCAAGGACAGCGGCCTGCAACCTTCCATCACCGACCGGCTCCGCCGTCTCCTCGGAGAACAATACCGCCGGCACCGGCGCTGGAGCTACAAGCTGCACCGGGACAATCTCCTTTCGCTCGCCAGACAGGAGGTGAGCCTGCAGCCTGTGCCTTCCTACCCCACGCTCTTCCGTTACATGCGCAGTCACGGCATGTTGCCGCAGAAACGATTGCGTCCGAAAAACACACCGGGCGCCATCCTGGCCCAGGAGCGGTTTGAGTCGCGCGAGGTGCGCAGCTTCGAAGCCGAGTACGTTCACGGGCTTTGGCACCTGGACTACCACCAGGGCTCCCACAAGGTGATCACGCCTGCGGGTGAGTGGGTCGCGCCCCATCTGCTGGCGATCATGGACGACCACTCCCGCCTGGTCTGTCATGCCCAATGGTACCTGGCCGAGACGGCCGAGAACCTCGTCCATGGCCTGTGCCAGGCTTTCCTGAAACGTTCACTGCCCCGTGCCCTCATGACCGACAACGGCTCCGCCATGACCGCGGCCGAAACGAAACAGGGGCTGCACCGTCTCGGTGTGTTGCACCAGACTACGCTCCCGTATTCGCCCCACCAAAACGGCAAGCAGGAATCTTTCTGGGGGCAGGTCGAAGGCCGGCTGCTGGCGATGCTCGAGAGCTGTCCCGACCTGACGCTGGCCAGGCTGAACGAAGCGACGCAGGCTTGGATCGAGCTGGAGTACAACCGCGAAATCCATTCCGGGACCGGCCAGCCGCCCGTCGTGCGCTTTCAACAATCTCCCGGTGTCGGCCGCGACTGCCCGTCGCCTGACGATCTGCGCTTGGCCTTCTGCGTCGAACGATCCCGGCTGCAGCGTCGCTCCGACGGGACCATCACCCTGGTAGGCGTCCGCTTCGAGATCCCCAACCGCTACCGCCATCTGCTGCGCATCGCAGTGCGTTACGCCGGCTGGGACCTGACCCGCGCGCATATGGTCGATGCGCGGACCGGAACTGTCCTGGCACGCATCTACCCGCTCGACAAGGCCCGCAACGCCGACGGCTGCAGGCGCAGTCTGGATCCGCCTGTTATCAACCCTGTTCCCGACCAAGACGCCACGCCGGACGACGGCATGGCGCCGCTGTTGCGGGAGCTGATCCGGGAATATGCGGCCACCGGGCTCCCCCCGGCCTACCTTGCCAAGGAGGAATCGTGAACAAGAAACTGCTGTCGGCCTACGGCCTGAAGTGGAACCCTTTTTCACCCGACCTTCCCGACGAAGCCCTCTGGCGCTCGCCGGCCCTGGAACACTTCTGCTGGCGTATGGAACAGCAGGTCCGCGAGGGCGGTTTCGCCCTGGTCACCGGCGACCCCGGCACCGGCAAGTCCGTCGCGCTCCGGCTTGCGGCGCGGCAACTGGCAACGCTGCCGGATGTGCTGATCGGCGCGCTCGCCCGGCCTCAGAGCAATCTGGCCGACATCTACCGCGAACTCGGCGATTTGTTCTCGGTGCCGTTGTCGCCGAGCAACCGGTGGGGCGGATTCAAGGCCTTGCGCGAGAAGTGGCTCGCCCACCTGTCCTCCACACTCTACCGCCCCGTGCTTTTGATCGACGAAGCCCAGCAGATGCAACCGGAGGTCTTCTCCGAACTCCGCCTCCTGGCCAGCACGAACTTCGATTCCCGCTCGCTGCTGACGGTGGTGCTGGCCGGCGACAGCCGGTTGCTCGAGCGTCTCCGCAACCCGGATCTGGTGCCGCTCGGAAGCCGGATCCGTACCCGTCTGGCCCTGGACTACCTCACGCCCCGCGATCTGGCCGCCTTCGTCGACCACTTGCTCAAGCAGTCCGGCAACCCGCGGCTGATGACACCGGAGCTGATCACGACGCTGTGCGAGCGTGCCGCCGGCAACTACCGCGTTCTGTGCAACATGGCGGCCGATCTCCTGACCGAGGGAATCCGTCGCGAAGCGGCCCAGCTCGATGAGAAGCTGTACCTGGAAGTCTTTGCCCCTCCCTCCAAGCAGCGGAGTCGCAACGATGGGCGCAGAAGCGCAGGGTAGTCAGGACGAATCCTCGGAACGGCTCTGGGCTGAAGTGCTGGCCGCACTTTCCGCACGCCTCCCGGCCGGTACTGTCGAGACATGGTTCCGGCCGGTTCGCCTCGTGACCTGCCGGGATTCCGAGCTTCGACTGGCGGTGCCCACCGAGACGTTCCGGACCGCCTTCCAGAATCACTTCGCGGCACGCCTCGGTGAGATCGTCGATGAGATTGCGGGAAAACACCTGGAGCTGCACGTCACTATATATGATCCCGACGGGCCACCCCGCGCCGCAGAGATCCTTCCGGTCGCTCACGCTTCGGAACTGGAGAAGGGAAATGGTACAGCAGGATGGCTGATCGAACGTCTCTGGACGGCAGGCGGCGTCGGGATTCTCGCCGGTCAGCCGAAGAGCCTCAAGACCTATGTGGCCCTGGAAATGGCGGTCTCGGTCGCCTCCGGATCGCCCTGTCTCGGCACATTCCCTGTTTCCGTTCAGGGACCGGCCCTGGTCTATGCCGCCGAAGACTCGCCGTCAAACCTGCGCTCCCGTCTCGAATCTCTCGCTGCACAGCGCAACCTGCGCCTGGAAAATCTCGACCTGCGGGTCATCACCTCCGATTTCATCCGCCTGGATCACCCTCAAGACCAAAAGCGGCTCCATGAAACCGTCCTGCTCTATCGTCCCGCCCTGCTCGTCCTGGATCCGCTGGTGCGCCTCCACTGTCAGGATGAAAATCAGGCCGGACCGATGGCGGCCCTGCTCGGCTACCTCCGTCGTCTGCAGCGATTGACTGCAACGGCCGTGCTTGTCGTCCACCATCTCAGAAAGGGCAGCAACACCACAGGGACTGGCTACAATCTTCGCGGCAGCTCCGACCTCTACGCCTGGGTCGATTCTTTCGTCTCCCTCCAACGCCGAAATGACCGGGTCACGATCTCCGCCGAACACCGCGCGGCCTCACCTCTTCCGCCGCTTCCAATCGAACTGGTGCACGCAACAGAAAAATCCCAGGCTCCGTGGTTGAGGATCAGGTCGCAGGAACTGGGGCCACTCGAACCCGATCAAGACAGGCTCCGCCTCAGCCTGCTCGATGTCTTGCGGGGCGCTCAGCGTCCACTGAAAACTGAAGAGCTCAGGCAGCGACTCCAGGTAAGAAAACAGCGGGTGACAACAATCCTGCAGGATCTCTGTGAAAAAGGATTGGTTCTACGACTCACCGGCGGCTATCGTTCCGCACCAGACCACCAAGGCCAATATCCCGGTTCCGCACCATAGCCCCTCATCGGGAACGGAACCGGGAACCGGAAGATTCGCCCGAAGATAGTCCCTCAACTACCTCGACTAAACCACCATCAACAATCGCGAACACGCTCACGCACTCGTCATGGAAGGTCAAGGAGTAGACGAAGCCGTTGCCGGCGATGTCGTGCCAGCGGGCCGTCCCGGTGCGCAGGCCGCGCGTCACGTAGGATG
>VGIR01000142.1 GCA_016867815.1 candidate division WOR-3 bacterium
GAGGTCCGCCGGCTTGACGTTCGGTTGAGAACCGCGGGCTCCGGCCTTGGCTACCTCTTCGGCCATGCGGGATACTACGTCCGCGACCTCGCCGATATTGACGCCTTGCGGGCAGCGGTGCAGACAGGTCGTGTGGTAGGAGCACATCCACACGAACTCGGACTTGTAGACCTCATCCTTCATCCCCATGATGGCCATCCGGATGATGCGCCGCGGGTTGTACTTCTCTTCGAGCTTCCGCACCGGGCAGGATGCCGAACACGACCCGCACGAGAGGCAGTGCATGAACCCGGTGTCGCCGTACTTCTCGGCCAGCCGGTTCTTGAACTCCGTGTCGAGGTCGTTGACCAACAGCTCGGGCGCTTCAGCCAACGCTACTCCTCCCCCACCTTGAGGAATTCGGACTCGCGGAACGTCACCAGTGGCAGCGGCTCGTCGAGATTGCGGCCTGACAGATAGTCGAACTCGCTCTGCGCATTCTGCGACACCTTCTTGTACAGGGTGGCGAGCCCAATGGTCACGGGACACGAATCCTCGCAGATGCCGCACTGCACGCATGACAGCATCATGTGGTTCATCCGAGTCAGATGGAAGAGCATCGTCTCGGACGGCATCCGCGTCGCGCCCTTGCGCAATGAGACGCGCACATGCTCCGCGATGTCACGCTGGAACGTGTCGGAGTCAAAGAAGCACTCCCGGCAATAGCAGACCGGGCAAACCTTCATGCAGTTGTGGCAGTTGAGGCAGTCGGCGAAGTACTCCAGCAGCTTCTCCGGCCCCATCATCGCCTTGTCCAGCTCCTCGATTCGTTTGGCGGTCTTGGCCTTGCGGCTGGCACTCAGGCTCTCCAGCGCCTGCTTCCGGCTGTCCGGTTCGTCCTGCGTCTGGAGCACGATGCCTTCGAGCAGGGTCTTTCCTTTGTCGCTGGCGGCCTCAATCCATAGCTCCTTGTCCGGGTCCATGCCGATGAACCCGATGTTGAGGTCGTAGACGAGTGGCTTCGACTGCTCACACATCTGGCAACCCATCCGGAAGTTGACGTTGTCGGCATATCCCGCCTGCTCGCGCACGTGCTTGTTGTCGAAGTCCGCGTCCTTGCCGCGCACGTTGCGGAATCCGGCGGCCTTGTACGTACCGGGGCAGTCGACGCCGATGAGCACGAGGCTCTCGTGTGCGATCTGCTTCAGCTTCATCAACTCCACCACTGCCCGCAGTTCACAAGGCCGCAGAAACAGCCCCAACTTCGCGTTCGGAGAGCCGTCGCGGGCGATCTCGTCGACTATCGACGCAGCGTTCACGCCCATAGCAGGCAACAGCGGCGCCGCCTCGGCCAGCCTCTCGGGATTGGAGACAAGCGCCACCGTGGCCGTACCGGCAGCCGAATACGCCGGGGTCAAGATTGCGGAGAGTTTCCCGTCCTTGAGCCACTGCGCGAAGAGTCCGCGGATGGTCCCCTCGGGGTTCTTCGATTCTACCTGGATGGTACCCTTCATCGCCGCCTCACACTTCCCACTTCTCTTTGAAGACGCTCGGGCCCTTCTTGCGGAGGTGTTCGGTCATCTCGGTGATTGTGTCCGCGAACTTGCGGCCCTCGGCCGCAGAGATCCAGCGCAGCCAGACCCGGTCAGTATCCAGGCCCACGGACTTCATGATCGAGTTGAAAAGCACCATCCGGCGCCTGGCCTTGTAGTTGCCGGAGACATAGTGGCAGTCGCCGGGATGGCACCCGCCCATGAACACGCCGTCCGCGCCTTCGAGCAGGGCGCGCAGGATGTAGACCGAGTCGACCGCGCCCGAGCACATCACTCGGATCGGCCGCATGTTCGGCGGGTACTGCATGCGCGACGTGCCGGCCAGGTCCGCGCCCGCGTAGGTACACCAGTTACAGAGGAAACCAACTATCTTCGGTTCGTAGTTAGCCATCTATTGCGCCTCCATCAGAGAGCCGCGTCGACCATCGAAATGACATTCTTCGCCTCAAAACCCTTGAGCTTTATCGCTTCGGACGGACAGGCCGCCGCGCACGCACCGCAGCCCTGGCACAGCACCGCGGTAACCTCGGACTTGCCGGTCACCGGGTTGAGCCGCGCCGCCTCGTACTGGCAGATCTCCTCACACATGCCGCACCCGGTACACCAGCGCGGATTGACCTCGGCCACGACCGCCTCGGTCGAGAGTTCCTTGTGCGAGATGATCGAGCAGGCGCGCGCCGCGGCCGCGTAGGCCTGCGCCACGGTTTCCGGAATCCGGCGCGGGCTGTGCGCCATACCCGCCATGAACACGCCCCGGGTGGTGAAATCTACCGGGCGGAGCTTCATATGCGCCTCAAGGAAGAAACCATCCTCGTTGAGCGGCACCTTGAGCAGCTGGGCCAGCTCATGGTTCGACTTCGCCGGGACCACGCCGGCCGAGAGCACCAGCAGGTCGGCATCTATGCCGAGCCGGCGCTGCAGCACCGGGTCGTACACCGACACGTGCAGCCGGCCGTCGACGCCCGCGACCTCCGGCTTCGTCTCCGGGTCAAACCTCACGAACATCACCCCGGCCTCACGCGCGTCGCGGTAGAGCTTCTCTCTGAACCCGTAGGTCCGCATGTCGCGGTACAGGATGTAGACGTTCGCCTTGTGGTTCGCCTGCTTGAGCTTCAGGGCGTTCTTCACCGCTTCGGTGCAGCAGATGCGCGAGCACCACGGGTGCTCCTTCTCGCGCGACCCCACGCACTGTACCATCACCACGTGCTTCAGTTCTTTCGCCTGGTCCGGGCACTCGTGGAGCATGCTTTCCAGCTCGGACTGGGTCTTCACCCGCTGATCCCTGCCGTAGAGGAACTCGGTCGGTTGGTACTCGTCAGCGCCGGTGGCGACGATGAAGACTCCGTGCTCAACCGGGATGTCCGACCCGTCGGACTTCCGGACCGTCGTCTTGTAGTTCCCGACGTAGCCGGTGACAGCAGTCAGTTCCGCGCCGGCAAGAACTGTGACCTTTGGGTGGGCGCGGAGCCGCTGCTCCAGACGGGCAACGAACCCGGTAAGGTCGTCGCCGGCATCGGTGTACTTGAGGCGGAGGAGATTGCCGCCGAGCCGGTCGTTCTTCTCGACGAGATACGTCTCGAATCCCTGGTCGGCGACTGCGATTGCCGCAGTCATCCCGGCCAGCCCGCCGCCGATGACAAGGGCCTTCTGGACTATGGGCTGGGGCGACGACGAGAGCGGCCGCAGCAGGCGCGAATTGGCCACCGCCATCCGCACCAGTTCCTTTGACTTCTCGGTCGCCACGTCCGGCTGCTTCATGTGGACCCACGAGCACTGGTCGCGGATGTTGGCCATCGTGAAGAGGTAGGGATTGAGTCCCGCCTCGGCCAGGGTCTCCTGGAACAGCGGCTCGTGTGTCCGGGGGGTGCAGGAAGCGACGATGACCCGGTTGAGCCTGTGCTCCTCGATGACCTTGCGCATCTTCTGCTGCGTGTCCTGTGAACACGTGAAGAGGTTGTCGTCGGCCAGGACCACGTTCGGCAGCGTCCGGGCGTACTCGACCACGCTCGGCACCTTGACCACGCCGCCAATGTTGATGCCGCAGTTGCAGATGAAGACGCCGATACGCGGCTCCTCGCCGGAGACGTCGCGGAAGGGCGGGTAGACCTTGGGCCGGACCAGGGTGTTGCGGGCCGGTGCCAGCAACGCCGCCACCGCACCGGCAGCACCGGTCGCCTCGGTCACGGTTTCGGGTATGTCCTTCGGCTCGACCAGGGCGCCGCAGGCGTATACGCCCGGCCGGTCGGTCAGCACCGGCTCGAACCGGTCGGTCTTCACGAAACCCTGCTCGTCCACCCCGACGCCGATGCGGCGGGCCATCTCGGCCACGCGCGGATTGGCGGCGAGCGCGGTCGAGACCACGACCATGTCGTACTGCTCCTGTTTGAGCGTGCCCGCCTCATCCTCGTACGAAATCGAGAGGTCCTCGCTGCCTTCGACCCGGCTGAGCGCGCTCACCTTGCAGCGCCGGAACTGGATACCGTACTCGTCCCTGGCCCGGTCGTAGTACTTCTCAAAGTCCTTGCCGAAGCAGCGCATGTCCATGTAGTAGACGTGGCAGTCGAGGTTGCCGCCGCAGTGCTCGCGGGCGATAACCGCCTCCTTGGTCGCGTACATGCAGCAGACCGACGAGCAGTAGAAGTGCTCGGCGTTCCGCGAGCCCACGCACTGGATCCACGCGACTTTCTTCGGCTGCGCGAGGTCGCTCGGTCGCTTCACGTGCCCTTCATAGGGCCCGGAAGCAGAGAGGATGCGCTCGAACTCAAGGCTCGTCACCACGTTCGGGAACCTGCCGTAGCCGTAGCCGTACTCGCCGGTCGGCTTGTACTCCTTGAACCCGGCCGACAGCACGACCGCGCCGACCTCGACCTCGTCATCGGACCCGACCTGGGTGTGGTCGATTGCCTTCGCCTCGCAGGCGGCGACGCACTGCAGACACTCGCAGCAGATGCCGCAGTTGAGGCACCGCTGCGCCTCGGCCACGGCCTGCTCCTCGGTGAAGCCCTGCGCCACCTCGCGGAAGTTGCCCTCCCGCTCACCTGCGGGCAGGGCAGGCTCGGACGCCCGCTCGCGCCGCTCGACCTTGGCCCGGGCCGCGGCTGACTCCTCGGCCTTTGCCGCCTTCTCTTTCGGCTTCTCGCGACCGGCACTGACTTCCTGACGGTTGATGAACCGGTCAATCGAAATCGCTGCCTCGTGCCCGGCGTTCACCGCTTCGATGACCGAGGCCGGGCCCGACACCATGTCCCCGCCGGCAAAGACGCCCGGCATCAATGTCTCAAGCGTCAGCGGGTTGACCTTGAAGGTACCGCCCGGCCCGCGCTCGAATCCGTCAAACGCGTCGGCATCGACCGCCTGGCCGATGGCGAGTATCACGGTGTCGGCCGGCACGAGTCCTTCGACACAACCGAACTGCGGGCTGAACCTGTGAGCG
>VGIR01000143.1 GCA_016867815.1 candidate division WOR-3 bacterium
TCTGCAGACAAGGCGACCGATTGAGACTAATAGACTGCCGCAACGACAGCGTTCTGGTGGACACGGTACTTGGTGAAGGAGTCGCCTATCTCGAAGCGCACACCGGCGATGGCGAGAAGGTATACATTGCTCACGGTCTGGGCGGG
This sequence comes from candidate division WOR-3 bacterium, assembly GCA_016867815.1. Lineage (NCBI taxonomy): Bacteria > Pseudomonadati > Caldifarciminota > Caldifarciminota bacterium. The sequence continues at coordinate 147 of VGIR01000143.1, forward strand.
GTCGAAGTCCTGGATGCCAGCACGCTCTCTCTTAGAACGACAATCGGTTGGGAGCATGGCGTTGTCAACGGCATTCTGCCGTTCTTCGTGTATTCCGATACGACCGACAAGCTCTACTGGTTTGTGGCGGACGGTTCTGTGACCGACCCGGAAAGCGCGCTGGTGATAGACACTCGCGGCGATACCGTCGTCGCCCGACTCGGCGCGGGCGTATGGCATCGCCCGGGTTGCCTGGATCATACGGGAAGGTACATCTTCTGCCCGGACGAGGCCGACAGCAGCCTGTTCGTGTACGACTCACAGATTGACAGCGTCGCGGCCGTGTACTCAGGTCTGCCGGGGCCCTTATGCGTGAAGCCTAATCCCGAGCGCGCTCAGGTCTACGTTGGTTGCGACGAAGTGATACTGGTCTATCCGGATGCGCCGTTGGGGGTCGAGGAAATGCCGAACGCCGAGGTGCGAACGACGAGTCCCGGCCCGACTGTCGTCCGTGGCACTCTCAATCTGCAACCTGCAATCTGCAGTCTGCAATCGGAAATCGCCCTGCTCTCCGTCGACGGCCGCAAGGTACTAGACCTCAGGCCAGGTCCAAATGACGTCCGGTCGCTGGCTCCGGGTGTGTACTTCCTCCGCGGACCGATGACCGAGGACGGAAGACCGGGCGCCTCGGTCCGCAAAGTCGTTGTGACAAGGTAGGAGGAACGCATGCCGCGTGGCACCAAGGACCGCGTTCGGGGCCGCTACTCCATTCAGGCCATCCGGGCTGCGAGGGCCAGGGTGCTCCTGTGCGCGGCGTTGCTGGGGATTGGCGTTGCTCACGCCCAGCCGTTTCCGTCGTTCCTACTCGACACCACCCGCTTCATCGGCCGCTATCTCAATTCCAGCCTTCCCTACTTCGGAGTGGCCGCGTCACGGACGACTGGTATGGTCGCCTGGTTGCCCAGTGACGACAACATCTACGCGAGCCGACTAGACCGGTCGATGGCCCTGCTGGACACCATTCCTCTGAATGCAGCTGGTCCATCCCAGAGGGCCAGTATGTCGTTTCCTCCCTCGGCGGCCTGCTCGGACTCGGGCTACGCGGTTGCATGGTCTGGTATTACGGAACAACTTTGGTTTGCTCTTGTGTCGAATTCAGGTGCTATCGATGCACGTGTGCTGATTGACTCCCAGGTTCAGATGTACTGCATCTCGCTCGCTGCCCGTCCTGACCGCTATGCCGTGGTGTCGACGGTGTGGAGCCCAGTTTCCGATCGTCACGAGGTCCGTGCCGCAGAGGTCTCGTCGAGCGGCGATGTCATGCGCCGACTACTGGTGGCGAGCGGAGAGCAGCCGAGTTTCTACTTGGATGCCGCAGACGTTGTCCGCGGGGACTCGGCCTACTTTGTCGTCTGGCAGGGTGTTGATTCCACATGGGACAGCTGTATCAGTGCAAGGTTCATTTGGCCTGACAATTCATCTGCGGACACACAGATCATCCCCATACGTCAGCGCGTACCAGCGTTTGGACCCAAGGCAGCGTTCGATGGTGAGAATTTCTGGGTAGCTTGGCTCGAGGTGACAGATCCTGACCGAGAGACCCTGGCAATGGCCGCCCGCGTTTCGCAGGCGGGCATCGTACTCGATACGGGCGGCCTCGCCTTGGCGCGCGGGGCGACCAGCATTGACGTGGCGGCGGATGGAGAGACAACACTCGTAGTCTGGGGCGCGGGCACCAGTACCATCGCCTGCATGAGATGCGACTCCGACGGGCAGATGATCGACCCGGCTCCGGTCAAGCTGTCGACCAACGCTCTTGCTCCACCGGCGGTGGCGGTCACGACCGATACCTTCCTCGTTCTGTGGAATGAGAAGGTGAATTCGGTCAGCATGTATAGATACAGGCTAGTCGGTCGGCGTGTCTTGGCCTCAGGCGGGGTGGTTGACTCGCTAGCCCGGGACTACGCCTTCTCGGCGAACTCACACGAGGGGTCCGTGCTGACGTCCGACGGAGAGAACTTCCTAGCCGTGTGGGCCGACATCAGGGCCGATCCCAACTACTCTGCGCGTTTCCGCGCGCGGCGATTCGACAATCAGGGCCAGTTCATCGACGCGGAGCCGTTTACCATCGGCGGTCCTCGCACGATACCACTGAAGTCTGTTCTGGCCTATGGAGCGGGCTGTTACCTTCTCTGTTGGTGTGAAGACCCGGACACGCTTCCGGGTCTCGTCGCAACGTACGCGACCCGCATCAGCCGGGATGGCGTCGTCATGGACACTGTTCCAATCACGCTGGGTACGGCGGCCCTCAACGAGGATGAATTGGGCGTGACCTTCCTTGCGGACTCAATATTCGTCGTGTCGCTTGACTACGACCAACTCGAATCAACCCATGTGGTTCGTGTCATGGCCGATGGGCGTGTTCTCGATTCGGTGCCGGTCCCACTCAAGGTCAGGTTCGGCTACGCGATGGTCAACACCCGCGCCTCCCTGGCTCACATGGGAGACACTCTGGTTGCCGTGAATCGGATCTATAACTGTCCTGACATAAGATGCTGGATGGGTGTGGGGCTATACGACCGGACGTTGAAAATACTCGATTCGATCTGGTGGCAGCGAAGGTCGTGGAACTTCTTCACAGACGTAGCCTGCGGGGGTGGTCGCATTCTTGGGGCTGAGGTAGTTTCGTCCGGCGCTCCACGACTTTGGCTTCTTGACTCAGCGGCCAATCTGCTCGACACTGCGGTGCCAATACCCCCGGGCGTAGTCCGGAATCATACGAGTCTGGAATACGACGGGGCCAGTTTCCTGTGCGTGAACGCGCTGACTGGTGGGCGCTTCCAGACGCTTCGGGGATACCGGATATCTCCCGATGGGGACTTGCTGGATCCCTACGGCGTGGACATCGTCGCATTCGAAAGCACGTATGTCACTGGTGATTGTGCTCTCGCCATGGACACCTTGGGTCACGTCGGTCTGGCTTTCTTCTCCTTTGAGCCCGAATGCATGGCCGGCCGTGCCCGGGCAACCATATTCCCACGCCTGACGGGCGCGGTGGAAGAGACGCGCGGTACGCCGGTGCCCGGGTATCTCTGTCAGACCGTGTTCAGCCGCATCCTCCATCTGCCGCCTGTGAATCAAACGGGCGGCTACTCATTGCTGGACGTGAGCGGGCGGAAGTTGATGGACCTGAAGCCGGGCGAGAATGACGTCCGGTCGTTGGCTCCGGGTGTGTACTTTGTCCGCGGACCGATGACCGAAGACGGAAGACCGGGCGACGTGCGGAAGGTTGTTCTGACCGAGTAGCCTTTTCCAGAACCCGTCGTAGCATCGCTGCCCGCGTCGCTGCGGGCAGCTTGCTCTTGGGTGGCTTGGCCGAGAGCCGCAGCCCCAGAACCGAAATGGTGGCCACGAAGACACGAAAACGGAGTGAGACGGACATGTCGTATCCCGCACCCATTCGTTTCGTGTCCTTCGTGCTTTCGTGGCAGGATGTCGGATTCAGGAACCGTCGTCATCGGAACCGTGATAGGAGCAATCTTCGACCGGCTCTTGGTGACTTGGTGTCTTGGTGGTGAAACTCCGTCCGGGTCAGCCATCGTCGGGAGCAGGGGAGAAGTCCTCGTCCGGCTCGTACCTGGACTCACCCTCTACCTCAACCTCGCGGCCAAGCCGCGTCGGCTGTCCCGAAGCTTCTTGGTATGGCGTGCCTGGCACTGGTCACAGCGAGTCGCCGAATGGGCGACTATTCCTAGGTCTCCCTGCCTGTTGACAGGCGAGAACATCCATTCTACAATTGACACGACTTGAGGGTGCGGCAGACGCAGGGTCTGCCACGCAGGGAACCTCGACGCCGATTCGTGCAAGTTCTGTGAGATATCTGGAGGCAGCACTTGGCAATCGGAATGAAGCGCAGTTCGTCTGGTCGGAACTCAACCTCACACAATCGGGCCGCGAGGGCCGGGGTGCTTCTGCGCGCGCTGGCACTGGTGACGCTGCTGGCTTCGGTGGCCCGGCCTCAGTACTTGGAGGCGACCATCAAACTGCCGGATACGCTCGGTTGGCTAGACTGGCCACTATCGCTTGTACACAACCCCCAGGGCAACAAGATCTACGTTGGATGCGGCGACGGTGTTCTCGTGATTGACGGTGCCACGGACCAACGCCTGGCACGCATCAGGATGACCGGCGGTCGCGTGCACTCTCTTTGCTACAACCCGAAGGAGAACAAGGTTTACGCCGCGGACCTTGCCCGGGGCTATGTCTTCGTCATCGCTGGTGCAACGGACTCGGTGATCGCCTCGATTGGGGTCGTGTCATATGCGTTCTGCTACAACAGCGCGAACAACAAGGTCTACTGCGTAACCCCAGATGAGAACAGGGTGACGGTCATAGACGGGGCGACAAACTCAGTCGTAGCGATCATCGATGTCGGTTACTGGCCCCATGGCCTGTGCTACAACTCACTGAACAACAAGGTCTACTGCGCGAACTCCGTGAGCGGCGACGTCACGGTGCTAGACGGCGTGACTGACTCGGTCATCTCCACGGTGCCGGCAGAAGGCGACGCCTGGTATCTCTACTACTGCTCCGGCAACAACAAGGTGTACTGCGCGAATGGACCAACCAGCAACAGCGTCACGGTGATTGAAGGGGCCTCCGACTCAGTCCTAGCTACAATACCGGTCGGGACGAATCCCCGCGCTCTCTGCTACAATCAGCAAGACAACAGGATCTACTGCGCCAACTTCAGTAGCGGTACGGTGACGGTGCTCGACGGAGCGGGCGACTCGATCATTGCCACGGTCGGGGTTCAAACGGGC
>VGIR01000144.1 GCA_016867815.1 candidate division WOR-3 bacterium
TCTGGTATCTAACGTTTCCTCATCCTCGCCTTCCGCGCCGCCTTCCACTCCTCGTCGTCAATCTGCTGCCGAACCTGCTTCAGCCGGTCGCGCAGCTTCGCTGCCTCCTCGAACTTGAGCAGCGCCGCCGCCTGCTCCATCTCCCGCTGCAGCCTCGCCAACAGAGCAACCTTGTCCTCTTCTTCTCCGTTCGGCGCTTGGCTGTCGGCGTTCGTCGCCTCCTCGCTTGCCTTCGCATCCGCGACGGACGTGGTCAGTCGGACCTGATCGATCGACTTCCGGATCGAACGCGGCTCGATGCCGTGTGCCGCGTTGTACTCAATCTGCTTCTGTCGTCGCCGGTCGATCTCCTTCAGTGAGTTGCGGATGGAACGCGTCACATTGTCGGCGTAGAGAATCACCTCGCCGCTGACGTTGCGGGCGGCCCGACCAGAGGTCTGGATGATCGACCGCTCATCCCGCAGGAATCCTTCCTTGTCCGCGTCGAGGATAACGACCAGCGACACCTCGGGGAGGTCCAGTCCCTCGCGCAACAGGTTGATGCCGACCAGCACGTCGAACTCGCCCAGGCGTAGCTGCCGCAGGATTTCCACCCGCTCGATGGCGCCGATCTCCGAGTGGAGGTAACGCACCTTCAGCCCCATCTCGGTCAGGTACTCGGCGAGGTCCTCGGCCATCCGTTTGGTCAGGGTCGTAACGAGCACCCGCTCCTGCTGCTTCACCCGATTCCTGACCTCGGCAATCAGGTCATCCACCTGTCCCTTGGTCGGCCTGATGGTCATCTTCGGGTCAACCAGCCCGGTCGGCCTGACAATCAGCTCCGCTACGTTTCCATGGCTCACCGTTGCTTCATAGGGTCCGGGCGTGGCCGAAGTAAACACCGTCTGGTTGAGCAGCATGTTGAACTCATCGAACCGGAGCGGCCGGTTATCCAGGCACGACGGCAGCCTGAACCCATAGTCAACCAGCGTCTGCTTGCGCACCCGGTCGCCATTGTACATCCCCTGCACCTGCGGCACGGTCGCGTGCGACTCATCCATCACCATCAGGTAGTCTGACGGGAAGTAGTCGAGCAACGTGTACGGCCGCTCCCCCGGCTTCTTGCTCAAGAGATGGCGCGAGTAGTTCTCGATGCCCGGGCAGTAGCCGAATTCCCGCATCATCTCCATGTCGAACTTCGTCCGGGTCTTGATGCGCTGGGCTTCGAGCAGCTTGCCCTGCGCCTCAAACTCGGCCACGCGCGCCGCGAGTTCCTGTTCAATCGTCACCTCGGCGGCGGTAATCTGCTGCTCGGTCGTGATGAACTGCTTGGCCGGGTACATCGTCATCCGCGGCTTCCGGTCAATCATGTCACCGGAGACGATGTCGAACACCGTCAGCCGGCCGATCTGGCTGCCTTCGAACTCAACCCGCACTCCGTAGTCGCGGTGTGACGGGTGGACATCTACTACGTCACCCCGGACGCGGAACGTCGACCGCTTCAGGTCAACGTCGTTCCGCGTATACTGCAGCTTCACCAGTTCCTCGAGCAGGTGCTCCCGGTCCATGTCCTTGCCGATTTCGACCGGCAGGATCGAGTTGCGGAACTCCCACGGCTCGCCCAGGTTGTAGATGCAGGATACCGAGGCAACCACAATCACGTCGCTCCGCTCCACCAGCGCCGACGTGGCCCGCAGCCGCAGCCGCTCAATCTCCTCGTTGATCGAGGCGTCCTTCTCGATGTACAGGTCGTGTTCAGGCACGTAGGCCTCGGGCTGATAGTAGTCGTAGTAGGATACGAAGTACTCAACCGCGTTCTCGGGGAAGAACCCCTTGAACTCGCCGTAGAGCTGCGCGGCCAGGGTCTTATTGTGCGACATGACGATTGTCGGCCGGTTCAGCCGCTCAATGACATTCGCCATCGTGTACGTCTTCCCCGAACCGGTGACGCCCAGCAACGTCGCATACTTCGCGCCACTGCTGATGAACTCACACAACTTGTCGATAGCTTCGGGCTGGTCTCCTGACGGGCGGAATGGAGCAACAAGTTTGAACTGCTGCTGCCTTTCATCCATCAGCTAGCCTCTTTCCATCTGGCATTCTGCGATTTGCACTTTGCACTCTGCAGTCTGAATTGGCGGCGCAGCCGCTGCTGGCTGGTCGCCGGATGGCTTGAATGGTGCTACAAGTTTGAATCGGTCTGTCTGCTCAATCACAGCGAGATTCTAGGAGTATGCCGGGTCAGGTCAAGCAGCCGTCGGCTCTACTCGACGTCAGCGCCGGAGCAGGACGGATATGGAAAACTCACCCTTGTCAAAGAAGGTCCAGCGCCCGGGTGAGCCGGTGTAGCTGCGCTTGATCGAGTCAGCCGGCGTGGCAGCGGGAATCACGCTCGGCGCCCGCTGATCTCTGTAGCCACTGGTTGCGAGACTTGTCGGCCGTCCACTTGTATCAGCAGGTACCACGGAGACGTAAAACGCTCCGGAGTCCAGCCGTAAGGGTACGGTCAGATCGTGAACAACTGCGGGCCACGCGGCGGCCTCCAACATTGGTGACTGGTAGAGCAGGTTCCTACCATTACCACCATAGATCCTGAAACTGAAACTTGAATCACGCCATGGGAAGTTGGCATGTAGATAGAACTCCGCGCTGACCTTGTCTATGTGCAGTGGATAGCCAAATCCGAAGTCGCGCGGGTCGAATCTCACGCTCCTCTCTGGCCCCACCCAAGCAACCCAGCCCGGGTTGCCAGGTTTCGCATATGTGGCCCACACCGACTCGGGAGGCGCCTTCAGCATCGCCTCAGCCACGGTCGTCTGATCTCGAACAACGGCAACGGTCGAGTCCCAGTAGTTGTACCACGTCTTGCCGAGTCGCAGGCGGTGCCGGTCCGCCGGGATTCTGTCGAAGAGGTAGGGCGTTGTCTTCCCGGTGCTGTCGCTGTCCAGCCAGATCGCGGCTCCTGCTGGGACAGAGCGTATCTCAAGCCTGCCGAAAACTGACGACAGCCTCGCGCGTACGGTCGTCGTCTTCCAGCGAGTTACAGTCACGTGCGACGTCCAGTCAGCGTGTCTCCCCTTCGTCAGCCGCAGTTCATGCCCACCAGCCGCGACGCCGAGTAGCAGGAACGGCGTAGTGTTGCCGGTGACGGCGCCATCGAGCGAGATGGCAGCGCCGGAGGGACTGGAGTTGACCTGTACAAAACCGTATCCGCCGGCTGGACCGCCCTCACCGACCGGGTAACTGCTGGCATTCGCCCTCCACCACTTCAGCCACTCCGCCATGCTCGAACGCTTGACGGACAGCGAATCCTCGGGATGGTATGCGAACTCCCGACCGGTCAGCTTGGTGAGAGCCAAAGTAGTATGAACCATGACCCTGTCACTGGGTTTGTCTGCCTGTATCTCCCTCTGTGCCACTTCGAGCAGCGCGGATATCGCCATCTGACTTCCGTAGCCAATCTCCTTTAGGGCCTCGGCAGCCCAGGTGACCTCGCCCCGAACGGGGCCGCTGAGAATCTCCACGACGGCCGGCACGCCCGAGTAGTCACCTGCCCTAGCCATCATCTCGCTAAGCGCATAGACAAGCCGAGGCGGACACGGCGGGCGTAGCAGACGCCTGATCGTTGGCACGCTCTGTATGCCATTAACCGCGAACAGAGCCTTGGCCGCATCACCAATGAGATTGTATCGGCGCGAAGGAGCTGACTCCGCCTCCAGCCGAGCTATGTACTCCTCAAGTGCTGGTACCGCCCGCTTGCTGCCGATGTTGCCCAAAGCAGCGATAGCTGCACCGGAGTATTGGTTGTCGGCCAAGAGCATAGTCAGAAGAGTGTCCAGGTCCTGCGAGTCCTGGACGGCAGCAATTGCACGCAGTGCGGCGGAGTAGTACCGGTTCTTGAATTCCGTGATTGGCGGCGCTGTGTCGTAGTGCAGCAGTGTCCCCCAGTCCGGCACGGACTTGGCGAACCGCGCCGTGCTGTCCAGTAGGGAATACACGCGCCGGAACTCCAGCGAGCACGAATGCGGGACAGAGTAGCGTATGGTCTTGCTCGTCTTGCCGCCGCTGCGGTCCTCGAAGCTGACCGAGATGGAACCTCCTTCTTCGCCGGTGCGACCTCGTAGCGCCCAGTATGCGCTCTTGAGATGCCAGAAGCCCAGGCTGTTCAGCGAATCCCAGAATGCCTGGAACTCGGAGATGGCGATTCGCCCTTCCCGCATGCCTGCCTGATAGTCTCTCGGCTGGCCAGGCATCCGACCGCCGAAGACCTGAATGAGTACGCTGTCGCCAACCTGCTCGATCGCCAGCACGCTCTCCTCCGTGTACTCACAGCCCCACCATTTGTGGAATCGCGACTTGCTTCTGGCGGGCAGCGGCAGGGGGATGGGCCGTGGCCTGGGTGGCCGCGGAGGCGGTGAAAACGGTTGTCGGTTGTGGGAAAGGACGAAGTCGAGACAGGTGGTGCATGCGGCAGTGGTGGTGAAGGACGCGGAGGTATCGTCGTACCCGACGTACGCCGCCGTCGCCATTCCGGTCATGGCTGGCAGCCCGACGATCACGTAGTCACCGTTCAGGTCGGTGGCATTACCACACTCAGTGCCTCTGACGACGACACTTGCGCCAACGAGTGGCTCGCCGGTCCGAGCGTCACGTACTCGACCCATGAGAACGCAGTTAGGCGAAGCTGACAGCCCGCCTGCCAACGACAGAATGCAGACGGCAACCAACGAGCATGTCCTCACAAGGGACATAGTACGACCCGCAGACCGGGGTGTCAACGGCACGCGTTGCCTCACCAGAAATCTACTCGAAGCCACCCCGTTGCCTCACGTAAGAAACCTACTCGAAGCGGAGGCACAATCTGACCATGTTCTATCTGGAAAGGAACCGGTCAGATGGCTTTGACTATG
>VGIR01000145.1 GCA_016867815.1 candidate division WOR-3 bacterium
AGCGAACCGGCACCAGCCCGCTGACCATCGAGCACAAGAACACCGAGCGCATCGTCAAGGTCGAGGCCAACGTCGTCGGCCAGGCCGCGGGTCGGGTCGGCGCGAGGGCCAAGCAGGCCGTGGCGCGTATCACCCCGCCGCCCGGGTTCACCATCCGGGTCGCCGGCTCATTCGAGGAAATGATGGAGACATTCCGCGACCTCGGGTTCGCCATGCTCATCGCCATCCTCCTTGTATTCATGGTGATGGCCTCGCAGTTTGAGAGCCTCCGCGACCCCTTCATCATCCTCTTCACCATCCCGTTTGCCCTCATCGGCGTAATCTGGGCGCTCGCCGCCACCGGCACGACGCTCTCCATCGTGTCCGGCCTCGGCGTACTCGTGCTCGTCGGCATCGTGGTCAACAACGGCATCGTCTACATCGACTTCGTGAACCAGTTGCGGAGAAACGAGGGCATGGCGCTGGAAGAGGCGGTTAAAGAGGCCGGGCGGGTACGGCTGCGACCCATCTTGATGACCTCGCTAACCACCATCTTCGGCCTCATACCGCTTGCCCTGCAGATTGGTGAAGGCTCCGAGTTCTGGTCGCCGCTGGGCAGAGCCATGATCGGCGGCATGGCTGTCTCCACCTTCCTGCCGCTCGTTTTCATTCCGGTCCTCTACGTGATCTTCGAGACCCGCTCCGAACGCGCCCGCCTGCGCCGAGCCGCTTCAGCGGCCGCTCGGACGCCCGGCCAGTAGCCGGTCACCTGACTGAAGCGGGACGCGGACACATCCGCGTCCCGCTTCTTCGTCGTCTGGCCCGCCGCAAGCGTCATCGTAGCCACCAATACTCTCTTCTGTTCTTGACCCGCACGCAGAAGCCCGCTACCATCTGACAGCGAGTCGGTCGAGTTGCGACTAGGCGCGTGACTTGACCCCTCGCAAGGGTGCGGCAGACACTCCCAGAGCTGCCGCAGGTCGGTCGGGTGGTCGGGCCGCCATCCGGAATAAGAAGTGTGGCGCGGTTTTCCACCGCATCACATGATAACGCCTGGCAGCAGGCGACATTCCGGAGGCGAGCATGCCATTTCCTCATCGGGACGCTGTCCCGCCGCCAAAACAGGCCGGTCAACCCGGCTGCCTGAGCATAATCGCGCGACTCATCTGGGTTGCGGGTGGCAATTTCGTCCTGCTCATACTGCTGGCATTCATTGTTCAGCAAAAGACAACATTCTCGTCTCTTGATATCGTATTCTGGGCAGTCGTCGCGGCGCTGCTGTTCATCCGCTTCGCGGACATCAGGTGGCTGCATGGTACGGGGTCGGAGTCCGAGCCGGCCACCATGAAGGACTGGGTGAAGTATGCGCGGCTTCTGTTCATTCTTGCCGGCGGCGTGTGGGCCGTTCTCCACGCACTGCTCCTGCTGCTCCGCCGCTAGTTGGCGGACAGCCCTCTGCGATGAGGACAATGAAGCTACAGTTGCTCCCAGATCAACCGGGGTGGAAGAGTCGACCGGCGCAGTCGCGACTTGGCGCGCAGTTCGCCGGTACCGGACGATGCCGCACCGGCATCGAGGTCTTCGGGACACTGAACCTCAGGCCCACGCCGTCGGCTCAATCATCTCTTGCAGACCAACGTGAAAGGAGAACCATGAAGAAGACAAACCTGACCGTGACCGTTCTAGCCGGCAGCCTGTGTCTGCTCGTGCTGGCCGGTTGCCCGAAGAAGGCCGTAGTGACGCCCGGACAGCCGGCGCAGAGACCGGTGCCGGAGGAAACCGACGCGGGTGTCGGATTCGAGTGGAACCTTGGGTCAATCAACTTCGACTTCGACCGGTCGGACATCAGGCCGGGTGACGCCACGACACTGCAGGGCAACTACGACCAGATGCGGACGGCTGCCGCCAGGAATCAGAATCCTGGCATCACCATTGAGGGCTACTGCGACCCTGTGGGTACCGCCGAGTACAACATGGCCCTCGGTATGCGCCGGGCCGAGGCCGCCAAGGCTTACCTGGTCAGGCTGGGAGCCAGCGGGAACCAGCTCACGACTATCAGCTACGGCGAGGAGAAGCTGGTGACTCAGGACGAGCGGCAGTTCGAGCTCAACCGCCGCTGCGAGTTCAAGGTCGCCAGGTAAGGGCTGCTTCCAGAAAGCTCGACGGCTCGCGTCACCCGGCAGGGCCGCGCGCGGCCAGCTGTTCGTGTACTGCGTCCATGCTGGTTGCTGGTCGTTTGCCCGGCGTATTGACAAGCGGAAAGAGTTGCCTAGACTAAGCGCCCGCACAGTGCGGGCCGGCATGAGGCGAACCCACCACCAGCCGGTTAGGATTCCGCGTACCTCAAAAAGGAGCTTCAATGAACGTCAGTCCGATATTCTGGATAGCGCCGGGCGGCGCGGTCATCGCGCTGATCACAGCGCTCATCCTCGCCTTGCAGAACATGAAGCGGAGCGAGGGAACCGAGCCGATGAAGGAAGTGGCCAAGGCGGTGCGCATCGGCGCGATGGCCTACCTGAAGCAGCAGTACAAGGGCGTCACCCTGTTCTTCGGTATCGTCTTCGTGCTGCTCTGCGTGCTGGCCGCCCTCGGGCTGCAGACGTGGTTCGTGCCGTTCGCGTTCCTGACCGGCGGCTTCTTTTCGGGGCTTTCCGGCTTCATCGGTATGTCGGTCGGCGTTCGATCCAGCGCCCGCACAACCTGGGCCGCCAAGCAGAGCCTGAACTCCGGTCTGCGGGTGGCGTTCTCGGCCGGCATGGTGATGGGCCTGACAGTGGTAGGGCTCGGGCTGATCGACCTGTCGATCTGGTACGTTATTCTGAATGCCGTGTTCGCGCACCAGCCGACGGCGGAGCGGTTGACGTCCATCACCTCGGCGATGCTGGCCTTCGGCATCGGCGCGAGCTCGCAGGCGCTCTTCGCCCGCGTGGGCGGCGGCATCTTCACCAAGGCCGCGGACGTAGGCGCGGACCTCGTGGGTAAGGTCGAGGCCGGGATCCCCGAGGACGACCCGCGCAATCCAGCGGTCATCGCCGACAACGTCGGCGACAACGTCGGTGACATCGCCGGGATGGGCGCGGACCTGTACGAGTCTTACGTCGGGTCGATGGTGGCGACGATGGCTCTCTCTATCGTCGCGTTCGCCGGCACCGGGTTCGAGGTGAACGGCGTGCTGCTGCCGATGGTGCTGGCCGGCGTGGGCATCCTAGCATCGATTGTCGGCAGCTTCCTCGTGCGCGCCGGCGAGAAGGCCGAGCAGAAGGTGCTGCTGGCGGCCCTGCGGCGGGGCGTATACGGCGCTACCGTCATCTCAGCCGTGCTCGGATTCCTGATTGTGCGTTGGCTGCTGCCCAACAACATCCAGGTCTTCTGGTCGATACTTTCCGGCCTGCTGGCCGGCGTGGTCGTAGGATACTTCACCGAACGGTTCACGTCCGACACCTACAAGCCGGTGCAAGGCATCGCGGCTGAAGCCAAGACCTCGCCGGCTACGGTCATCATCGAGGGCCTGGCCGTGGGTATGAACTCGACAATTCCGATCGTCATCACGGTCGCGGCCGCGATTATGGCCAGCTACTACCTTGCCGGTAACGGCGACCCCGGACTGGGGTTGTACGGCATTGGCATCTCGGCGGTGGGGATGCTCGCGACGCTGGGCATAACCCTGGCTACCGACGCCTACGGACCGGTTGCAGACAACGCCGGCGGCAATGCCGAGATGACCCACCAGGAGCCGGCAGTCCGGGAACGGACCGACGCGCTCGACTCGCTCGGCAATACGACCGCGGCCACGGGCAAGGGCTTCGCCATCGCCTCGGCGGCGCTGACCGCGCTGGCGCTTGTCGCCGCGTACCGTGATGAGACACGTATCATCTCTCAGAAGATCCTTGGCTTCACGAAGGACATTGACCTGTCCCTGATGAACCCGCGCCTGATCGCGGGCGTCTTCCTCGGCGCAATGCTGCCGATGGGCGTGTCGTCGATGGTGATGCGCGCCGTCGGCCGGGCGGCGTCGAAAATCGTCGAGGAGGTCCGCCGCCAGTTCCGCGAAATTCCCGGGCTGATGGAGGGCAAGGCCAAGCCTGACTACGCCCATGCAGTTGCCATCTGCACCAAGGCGGCCCAGAAGGAGATGATCGCACCGTCCTTGATGGCGATCGTGACGCCTATTCTGGTCGGCCTGCTGCTCGGCACTGAAGGCGTGGCCGGCTTCCTGGTCGGGGGTCTTGCAGCCGGATTCTGTCTCGCCATCTTCTCGGCTAACTCCGGTGGCGCCTGGGACAATGCCAAGAAGTACGTTGAGCGCGGCGCGTTCGGGGGCAAGGGTTCGCCGGCGCATAAGGCGGCAGTGGTCGGCGACACGGTCGGCGACCCGCTGAAAGATGCGTCGGGCCCGTCGCTCAACATCCTGCTCAAGCTGCAGTCGATGGTCTCAATCGTCGTGCTGGGGCTGGTACTGAAGGTCTCGTCCTACCTGCCCTGGCTCAAGTAGACAGTTTGGGTCGTAGCTTCGAGGGCCCGGGGATACCCCCGGGCCCCTTCTATTAGCCCTGATCCGCTTCGACGTCGTCAGCCTCGCGACCCAACTCAGCGAAGGCTCGGGATTCTGGTCTCCGCTCGGCAGGACGATGATTGGCGGCATGATGGTTTCCACCTACCTGCCGCTCGTCTTCATCCCGGTCCTCTACGTCATCTTAGAGAACCACTTTGAACGCGCCCGCCAGCGCCGCGCCGCCGCGGCCCGAGGGACATGACCCGAAAACAGGGACTGTGGGGCTGTTGAAAAAGTCTTGACATCTTTCTGACGGCTGGAGCGTCTGAAGGGATGGTGACGCCCAACCGAAAGGACTCCACTGACAATGGTAGGTAATC
>VGIR01000146.1 GCA_016867815.1 candidate division WOR-3 bacterium
ATGAACGAACTGGCGTTGTGGGACGCGCTCAGCCAGCCGCTTCCGACCGCGCCAGTCGCATGAACACACCAAAACACGAAGCCACCTATTTGCAGACAAATCGGCACTTGACCCAGAACCGGGTCAGAACCACGTCAGCGACCAACCGTTCTTTCTCTTCCTCTCGGTCGTTCGAGTCCTCACTCCTCCGTCCTCACTCCTCAATCTTCCGCTGGATTTCGTAATCTCCCTCCTACCAATCGTCCGGATCCTCATCCTTCCATCTTCACTCTCTAGTCTTCTGCTTCTCTCCCCGCCCGTCGAAGCGGACAGTGACAGCGCCATTCGACTGACACGATTCCCTATTGACAGAGCGCCTCGCCGGTCCTAGCATGTCCGCGATGAGGACGCGGTCTCTGATCAGCGGCTGCCTTCTTCTGTCCGCCGTCTGCCTTTCCTCCATTGCCTCAGCCCAGACGATCTGGGAGAGAACCTATGGCGGGACAAGCGACGACTATGCCGAGTCCGTCCAGGAGACTTCGGACGGCGGCTACATGGTCGCAGGCCGTACTCATTCCTTCGGTGCGGGGAACGTTGATGTCTACCTCATCAAGACCGGTGCCCAAGGCGAAACTCTCTGGACACGGACCTATGGGGGGCCAGGCTACGACTGGTGCCACTCTGCGCAGCAAACCGCTGATGGCGGATACATCGCAACAGGCGGAACGGCTGTCGGGGCGCCGGAGCCCCATGATGTCTATCTCACTAGAACCGATGCGAGGGGCGACACTCTCTGGACCAGAACCTACGGCGGGCCGGACAATGAACAGGGATACTCCGTGCAACAGACGTCGGATGGGGGCTACATCATAGGCGGCTCGACTTCGTCCTTCAGTCTAGCTGGCGGTGTCTATCTCATCAAGACCGATGCCTATGGCGACACTCTCTGGACCAGAACGCACGGCGGAGACCAGTGCGACGAGGGCTACTCCGTCCGCCAAACCACGGATGGCGGCTACATCGTGGCTGGCTGGACCGCGTCGTTCGGTGGAAAGATCCACGCGGTCTATCTGGTCAGGACCGACGCTCAAGGCGATACGCTCTGGACCAGAACCTACGGGGGGCCGGACGAAGACATTGGTAACTCTGTCCAACAAACGACTGACGGCGGTTTTGTTGTCGCAGGCGAAAGATCTGGCGATGTCTACCTCATCAAGACCGACGCCACGGGCGATACGCTCTGGACCAAAACCTATGGCGGGACGAGCAACGATGGGGGCAGCTCGGTCTGGCAGACCGCAGATAGCGGCTACATCATCACAGGCTACACCCAGTCCTTCGGCGCAGGGGACGACGATGTCTATCTCATCAAGACCAATGCTCTGGGGGACACACTGTGGACCAGGACCTTCGGTGGAACGAACAAGGACGGAGGTTTCTCTATCGGGCTCACCTCGGACACTGGCTACATCATTGCAGGCTGGACGGTGTCCGCTAGTGCGGGCGCACGCGATGTGTATCTCATCAAGACCAATGGGAAGCTGGACGTGGGACCGGTCGCGATTCTGTCACCGCCGGGAGTCGTGGATTCCGGTGCCTCGTACGTGCCGCGTGCGGTTGTGCGCAACTTCGGTCTGACTTCGGGGTCGATAGTCCAGGTGACAATGAACATCGGTTCAGGTTATTCCCAGTCGGTGGAGGAAACCTTGGTGTCGGTTCCGCTGGACACGGTCGTATTCCCTCCATGGACTGCGGAACCGGTCGGCTCGGTTGCGGTCAGGTGCTTCACGTCACTCGCTGGCGATGAGGACCCGGCCAACGACACAATCGTGGACACGGTCCAAGTGCTCCCGCCGCCTTGGCACGATGTCGGCGCAATCGCGATTGTCTCGCCACCCGGCAGCGTGCGGGCAGGCGACACGGTGATACCCCGGGCCCGGATCAGGAACTTCGGTAATAGGCAAGAGCGCTTCTTCGACGTGAGGTTCCGCATCGGTGCGAGCTACAACGAGAAGGTGAATGTCACAGACACACTGCCGGCTGGTTCCACAGCGGAGCTTGCGTTTCCGCCTTGGGTGGCAGAAGCAGGCGATTGGACGGTCAGTTGCTCGACGGCACTCGTGAGGGATGTGAATCGTGCCAACGATAAGGTCAGCTCATCGGTTCGGGTGTTCCCGCAGTCGCTCTCGATAGCGCCGGACCAGTCAGGCCGGATCGAGGCGGGCAAGCGCAGGACGTATCGGTTCTATGCTCTGATTCAGGGCGACACCGGCGCAGTGGTCGAGGTGGCGCTGCCGTCTGCACCGACGGACTGGAGCGTCAGGCTCCGTGACGCCAACGGCGTGAACGACCTGACCGATACCGATGGAGACGAAATACCCGACCTAGGGTATGTGGCGCCGGGCGAGTCAGGCTGGTTCTCGCTCGACGTGACCGCTCCGTCCGGGATGCAGGGAGACACAGCATCGCTCGGTCAGGGAGTATTCCTCGTGGCGGGACAGGTGGGTGATCGCCCAGACATCGCCGACACGGCCGTCCTGAGTCTCACTCTCTTGCCCGCATTCTCCGTCCACAACTTCCCGAATCCATTCGGCAACCACACCACGTTTGTCATCGGTCTGCCAGAGGACGGCAGGGCAAGCCTGACTGTCTACACGCGGGCGGGAGAGAGGGTCTGCCGCGTCCTTGCGAACGCCGACCTCGCGGCCGGAGTCCACTTCTTGGACTGGAGTGGCGTCAACGACCACGGCCGCACAATCGCCCCCGGCACGTATGAGTACCTGCTCGACTATGTGCACTCGGGGAAGACCGACCGCATCCGCAAGCGCTTGGTGCTGACGCGGCAGTAGGGAGCGTATTGAGCCGACAAATCGTGGTCTTCTCTGTCCCTCTGAACCTCTCCGCTGCCGTGACACGATTTCCTGTTGACAGAGCGCCTCGCCGGTCTTAGCATGTCCGCGATGAGGACGCTGCCTCCGGTCATCGGTTGCCTTCTGCTGTCCGCCGTCTGTCTTGTCTCATTCGCCTCTGCCCAGACAAACTGGATCAGAACCTATGGTGGGCAGGATAATGATAGGGGCTTCTCCGTCCAACAGACATCTGACGGCGGCTACATCGTCGCAGGCTATACGTCCTCATACGGTGCGGGAAGACGTGACGTCTATCTCATCAGGACCAATTCTCGGGGAGATACACTATGGAGCAGGGCATTCGGCGGTCGGAACGACGACGTGGGATACTCAGTCCAGCAGACCACCGATGGCGGATTCATCGTCGCGGGCTACACCAGATCCGGGTTTGACACAAGCTACTCTGCAGTCTATCTGATCAAGACCAATGCTCAGGGCGACACGGTCTGGACTCGCACCTATGGCGCTGATTTCGGCGACGCCGCAGCCTACTCCATCGCCCTGACATCTGACGGCGGCTACGTCATAGCGGGCGCGACCCGCTCTCCCGACTCTATCATCACTGACGTCTGGCTCCTGAGGACGAACGCCTCGGGCGACACGCTCTGGACCAGAACCTACGGCGGGCCTAGAGGCGCCGGAGGCCGCGCGGTCCAGGTAACTGCTGACGGGGGGTACATCGTCGCAGGCTCAGCATACTATCGCGTCTATCTCGTCAGGACCAATCCTCATGGCGACACACTCTGGACCAGAACCTTCGGCGAGGGGCAGATCAACTACGGCGAGGCAGTTCAGCAGACGACTGATGGTGGTTTCATAGTCACAGGCAGAAAGTCGGGCCCAGCACCGGAAAAGGGCGTCTTGCTTCTCAAGACCAATGCCGCCGGAGATTCTCTCTGGTGCCGAGTCTATAACAGAAACGGAAACTACAGCGGCTACTCGGTCCAACAAACCACAGATGGCGGCTACATCATCGCTGGGACCACCTCCTGGACATTTGGAACTATCTATGTTGTCAGGACCAATACTCAAGGTGATACTCTCTGGACGAGAATCTACGCCGATTCAGCCTATGACGCAGGTCGCTGCGTCCGACAGACTGCTGATGGTGGCTACATCATCGCTGGGTATGTTGGCGACTCCAATGCGAATTGTGACGTCTGTCTCATCAAGACCAATCCTGACCTCGATGTTGGCCCTATCGCGATCTTGTCGCCGCCCGGGATAGCGGAGTCCGGTCAGGTGTACGTACCGTCGGTGGTCGTCCGCAACTTCGGTCTGACTCAGGGAGTATTCCCGGTGACAATGGACATAGGCGCGGGCTATTCGCAAACGGTGCAGGAAACACTGGCCTCGGAGCGCTCCGACACACTGGTCTTCCCGGCTTGGACTGCCGGACCTGTCGGTTCGCTGGAAGTAACGTGTCACACATCGCTCTTTGGCGACAACAAACCAGCAAACGATACAATCGTGGACACGGTTCAAGTGCTCCCGCCTCCCCTACACGATGTCGGCGCTGTTGCGATCGTCTCGCCAGTAGGCAGCGTGCGGGCGGGCGATACCGTGATACCGCGGGCACGAATCAGGAACATCGGCAATAGGCAAGAGCGGTACTTCGACGTGCGGTTCCGCATCGGCGCGAGCTACAACGAGAAGGTGAATGTCACAGACGCACTGCCGGCTGGTTCCACAGCGGAGCTTGCGTTTCCGCCTTGGGTGGCAGAAGCAGGCGATTGGACGGTCAGTTGCTCGACGGCACTCGTGAAGGATGTGAATCGTGCCAACGACAAGGTCAGCTCATTGGTTCGGGTGTTCCCGCAGTCGCTCTCGATAGCGCCGGACCAGTCAGGCCGGATCGAGGCGGGCAAGCGCAGGACGTATCGGTTCTATGCTCTGATTCAGGGCGACACCGGCGCAGTGGTCGAGGTG
>VGIR01000147.1 GCA_016867815.1 candidate division WOR-3 bacterium
TCTTGTGCACCAGGTCGCGCAGGGTGAAGGTGAACGGGTAGACGAGCGTGCCCGCGTCCACGCTGAACCCGGCAATCGTGACGATGCGCAGGCTGGCGATGTCCGAGAGCATCTGCGCCGCGATGTATGCGGCGCTGACGACCGCGACCGAGGTGAGTCCCGACTGCCTGCCCGATTCTGTCATTCGGTCATTCGGGCTTCAGTCCCGAATCCGGAGTTGATTCCCACGAAGACACGAAAACAGAATGAAACGGACCCAAACAACCCGCATCCATTCGTTTCGTGTCTTTCGTGCTTTCGTGGCTTCAGCATCGGCTCTGGGTTCAGTCGCGATCCGGCATTCGCGATTCGTCACTTGCGTCCAACGACTACCAGCCTCCGCGCTTCGCTGTCGTAGGGCGAGCCGTCATACCCGCCGTACATCCTGACGCTCCTGAACCCGGCCCGCTCCAGCAACCCGCGCAGTTCTGCCGCCGAGTAGAGCCTCATCCACAGCCGGAATTCGTACGTCCTGCCCTTGCGGACGAGAATCCGCCGCTGCTCCAGCGCGCTCCAGCCGTCGACCGGTACCACTTCGTGCAACACCAGTTCACCACCGACTTCCTGCCAGTCGCGGCACTGGTATCTCCGCGCCAGGCCTTCCTTGCCGAGCGTCTCGATTAGGAACCTGCCGCCCGGCTGCATCGACCGGTGGACGTTGCGGCAGACCCGCAGGTCATCGCTCTGCCTCCGGAAGTAGCCGAAGGAGGGAAAGACGTTGATGACGGCGTCAAAGGCACGCGGCCGCATGAATCGGCGCATGTCCTCCTGCACGAACTCGACTTCGAGCTTCTCGCGCCGGGCTGCCCGCCGCGCCTCCGCAAGGTAGGAGCGCGTCCGGTCAACGCCGGTGACTCTGTACCCGCGCCGGGCAAGCTCGAGACTGAACCGGCCCGGCCCGCAGCAGAGGTCGAGAACCGCCTGCCCGGGCTTGAGCCCGAGCCGGGCGACGAGCTGACCCGCCTGCTCGCGGGCGGCGTCGATGCGCTGCTGCGGGAACATCGCCCGTTCGTACATCTTCCAGAACTGGTCGTCCTCGAACCACGGCGCCCGCCTGCCCATCCGTCACCTTCCCTTGCTGCCGACCGCGACCAGCCAGCGCGAATTGTGGTCATACGGCTCTGCGTTGAGCCCGCCGTGGATATCCACCCGCGCGAACCCGGCACGCCTGAGCAGATCGCGCAGTTCGACTCCTGAGTACACGCGCAGGAAGAACCGGAACTCCATAACCTTGCCATTCTGAATCAGGACCCAGCGATTCTCGAGTCCGGTCCAGCCGGGCGCGACCTTCCGTTCCTCCAGAACGAAGGTACCAGCCATCTCGCGCCAGTCACTCGGCTGAAAGTGACGAGCCAACCACTCTTTGCCGGCCGCCTGAATCAGGAATCGGCCACCGGGCCGCAACGACTGCAGCACGTGCCGGCAGACCTTCAGGTCATCAGCCGGGTTCTCGAAGTATCCGAACGAGGTGTACATGTTGATGCAGGCGTCGTAGGCGCGCGGACGCACGAACCGCCTCATGTCGGACCGCACGAACTCCACGTCGAGCTTCTGCTGCCTTGCTCGCCTGCGGGCCTCGTTCAGGAACAGGGCCGTACGGTCCACGCCGGTTACACCGAACCCGCGCCGCGCCAGCTCGATACTGAAGCGGCCCGGCCCGCAGCAGAGGTCGAGCACGCTCGCCCCGCGTTCAAGGTGCAACAGCCTCGCGAGGGGCTCCGCGTCCTTTGCCGCCATCTGCCATCGCTCCTCACCGAACATCGATGGCCGGAACACAGCCCAAAAGGCGTCGTTCTCGAACCAGGGCGTCTTGCGCTTCATGGTGCGCTTACTCTAAACGCGGGCCCGAAGAAGTCAAACGACGACGGCTTGACTGCCCGGTCTCTTCGCCTATGCTTTCGACAGCCGGTCCCGCGGCCGAATACGGGATGCCGCGCCCAGCTTGTGAATCAGCGGTCGCGGGGCGCGGCGACAGCACATCGCGTATACGAGAAACTGAAGAACACACTGGAGAGAAAAGGCCACTGCCGATACTGCTATGAAAAAAGACCTGACCTCGATTAACGACCTGTCCAAGGCCGAGATCCTGAGCCTGCTCGCGAAGTCAATCGAATTGAAGCAGTCGCTCAAGACGCAGCCCCGCCTCGACCTGGCGCCCGGCACCATGGGGGCGCTGATTTTCGAAAAGCCCTCCCTGCGCACGCGGGTGACTTTTGAACGGGCGATGGTTGACCTGGGAGGTTCTGCCATCTACCTCGGGCCTTCCGACATCGGGCTGGGAAAGCGCGAGACCGTGCCGGACGTTGCGCGCAACCTGTCCCGCTGGGTGAACTGCATCATCGCCCGGGTGTTCGAACATTCCAAGATCACCGAGCTGGCCGCGAACGCGTCGGTCCCGGTCGTCAATGCCCTGTGCAACGAGGAGCACCCCTGCCAGATTCTCGCCGACCTGCTGACCGTGCACGAACACCGCGGCAGCCTCGAAGGTGCGACCATCTGCTGGACCGGGGACGGCAACAACGTCTGCAACTCCCTGATGCTTGCCTGCGGCCTGGTCGGCATCAACCTCCGCGTGGCCACGCCCAAGGGATTCGAACCGCCCCAGGCGGTCACCAACCGCGCCCTCGAATACGCAAAGGAAAGCGGTGCCAGCATCGTCCTGACCTATGATCCGAAGGTCGGGGCCAGGGACGCGGACTACATCTACACCGATGTCTGGGCGTCCATGGGTCAAGAGGCCGAGATGGAACAGCGCAAGCAGATTTTCCGACCCTACCAGCTCAATCGGGAACTGATGGCACAGGCCAAGCCCGGCGCCAGGGTACTCCATTGCCTTCCCGCCCACCGCGGCGAGGAGATCTCGGCCGACGTGCTCGACGGCCCGCAGTCGTCAACTGTTCTCGACCAGGCCGAGAACCGGCTGCACGCCCAGCGCGCCCTGCTCGCCGTGCTGCTGACCCGCCGATAGTACGTTTGAGGGAGCGCCTTTCGGCGTTCCCTCATTCACTCTCTTGGGCGCGGCTCCTGCCTCTACCTCAACCTCGACCTCAGCCTTTGGCTACCTGCACACGACGAACCTGCAGGTCTGGCGTTCGCCACACGCGTTCACCCTGACGATGTATGCCCCTGCCGCTAGACCATCGAGCGGGATGGTCACGTTCTGCGGACCGGCGCGCGTGCTGAATTGTGACGCTCTCTGGACGGCCCTCCCAGTCACGTCATACACGACGATTTCGGCAGAACCTAGTGTAGACAGCGCATAGCTGATGCGAGCAACTCTCCTCACCGGGTTCGGCGTCACCCGGATGAACTGCGATGCATCACCGAGAGCGATGGTTGCCGCGCTGGCCCCGCCTTCGAGGCCTCCTTCATTGAGCTCGAGCCTGACTGCATCGAAGTAGGTGAAGTGGTATCGACCAAGATCGTCCCAGCGCGACACGAAGATCCAAACGCTTTCCTGCACAAGTGAGTGCGAGCCGAGGAATTGCCACGTGTCAAACGGTGGAACTGCTTGAGAATAGGGCCAATACTTGCGATTGCCGATTTCCGGAATGTCCCATCCCACGTCCGCAAACGGGTCCAAGGTGTCTCCGTCCACCGGTGGCGTCTTGTAGACGTAGAAGGACCAAGAGCCGGTGCATGCAAGTCGAGGATACCACATGATCGCGGTGTACTTGTTCCTGGTCACGTCGTCACTGGCCCAGCAACTGTCGGCGAAACCCGGCCTCCGAACCCGCGGGTGGTTGTCTGGAGGAGGATCGATGTACCACGAGTCCGCGTACGCGTCGTCAAGGATGATCGTCTTGTGCTCAATGACCCGCTTGAGCGTGTCGAGCGCAGCCAAAGTCGAGTCGCAGACGAACCAGTTGCGTGTACCTTTCGTGTGGGGCAAGCTTTCGGCTGTACAGACTTGGTCGGGCGGGCAGTCGAAGCGTTGCCCGTCGTAGCGTTCCGGGCCATAGCGACTTCCGCACCAAGCGCCCGTTCCAGTCTTCGGACCGAAACCGACACCGCTCCCAAGGCACTTGCATTCGAACTCATACCAGGCGGAATCAGGGTCGTACAGCGCACCGTGAGTGTGCTTCTCGTAGTACAGCGTCATGATGCCACGGAACAGCGTGTCATCTACCACGTCGCCATCAATCCGGTAACCATAGACCGCATAGAAGTGCACGTTTGCCGTGTCGAAGTCGACGGCCAGAACTCTGGGAGCGTGGACAGGTTGAACTTTCAGCCATTCGCGCAGATAGAACCACACGTCGCCCGGCTTCGCATTCAAGTCCGTCCAGTAGTGAAGATCACAGTCGCCATATATCTCGGCGAGCAGACCCTCAAGGTCGTCCTGGCCGAGCGCTCCGCAGTCTTGAGGTAGAACATCAGGCTCCATGATGCTGGCACAAGTGATGCCATCACAGTGTCCACGCCACGCATACGCTGGGTCGGTCTCGTGGTGGCCCCCATACTCCCACAGTTGGGCGCTATCTCTGATTGATTCCGGACGCCAGAAGTAGCGCGTATCATGGTTGTATATAGGCCCCGGCGGCCCGCCGAATCTGCCGCCCTGCCACAGGTGAGGGCAGTACTGGCAATTGCCGGACGCATCATGGTACATCGGCCACCAGTACCCGGCCCAGGGTTCCTTGAGCTTGGGCGGGAGGATGTCCCTGTCTTAGTTGAAAATCAGTAGCGGTTCCCCTGCCCGGATGGTAGCATCTGGGTTGTTTGAATGTTATGAAAGGAGAACCGCTGTGAGAAAGT
>VGIR01000148.1 GCA_016867815.1 candidate division WOR-3 bacterium
AGGCTATGACAGCTACGGCGTGAACATGATGGAGGACCCCGGCGTCGGTCAGGTCAAGGCGGTCCTGGCGAACCGCACTACCTGCGTTCTCGGGATCAACATCTACCCCAACTTCGACAACATCGAGCAGTACGATACCGTCTATACTGTTCGCACCAAGTACGGCCGCAGCCGCGGCGGCCACGCACTCTGCATCGTCGGCTACGACGACAACAAGATGACTGCCGACGGCCCCGGCGCATTCCGGCTGGTGAATTCCTGGGGTGAGGGCTGGGGCAACAAGGGTTACTGCTGGATGTCCTACTACGCCGTCAAGAACGCCAAGGCGGGTCTAAGCCAGGGCTGGGTGTACGTCACCTTCGACAGGTACAAGTACAGCCCGACCGCGCTGGGGCGAGTGAAACTGACCCACCCTGGCCGGGACCGAATCACCATTACGTTCGGGGCGGGAAGCCCGGGCAACCCGCTGGCGTACTACACCTTCCGCCGGTTCTGGGCTCTGGACGGCCAGATTACGGACCGGCCGTTCCCGAATCACAACCTGGTGTTTGACCTCACCAATGGCGCGGAGTACTTCGACCAGACCGACACGGCCTTCTTTTCGTGTCTCGATCGGAAGAAGGACAAGAAGACGGGGACAATCGACTTCTTCTCAGTCGAGTATGGCAGCAGATACGGTTACTCGAGCCAGACGGTCAAGATCCCGGACTACGGCATCGCGGCGTACTCCAAGATCGTGCTCCCCTTCACGTTTGGCACCCAGGGGAGGCCGGTTGACGGCTCGGTGGCGGCCAGCCGGGCCAGCTATCGAAACGGCACGGCCCATGTCGCCTTCAACCTGGCCGCACGCGGAACCGTGCAGGCCGCATTCTTCGACGACCTGGGCCGGACAGTGGCTCGAGCGACCACGCAGGGCCATACCGGACCGAATGAACTCTCAGCCAGGCTGCCCGGGTCTACCGGCGTGTACTTCTACCGGCTGGTGTCAGGCGCGACCACCATGACGGGCAAGCTCGCGGCCATCCGCTGATCGAAGGAGTTCCTTCTCTCAGTGCCCCCGAACTCTCGGGGGCACTGCTCTTTCGGCAGGTGCAGATACCAGTGGGAAGCAAGTGACTTGCCGCTCTCGGGAGTGCTCCTCACAGTAGTGACGACTCCGGCCGCACGCCGCCCGTTTGACAGTTGGACAGGGTTGCCCATAATGAGCCATGCCGATTACTGAGATGAGCTTCCGCTTGCGCGGCACGCCGCTGCCCCAGGACCACGGCTACCAGCTGTATCGGGCCGTGGCGGGCGTCGTGCCGTGGATGGCTGAACCCGCGCAGATGGGCGTGGCACTGGTCCCGATACAGGGCAGCCCGCACGGCGGCTTCCTTCACCTGACCACGACCTCCCGCCTCGCATTCCGCCTCAATGCGGAAGACGCCGAGAGGCTGCTGCCGCTATCCGACCGGACTCTCGTCGTTGAGGCTGCGACGCTCAGACTGGGGTCGCCGACCGAGTACCGGCTAAGGCCTGTACCGGGGCTGGCGAGTCCGTTTGTTGTGGCCGAGCGCTGCCGCTACAGCGACGAGGTCCTGGAGTGGCTGAAGCGGGAATTCCTGACGCTAGACATCAAAGCGATGCCGACTCTGCGCCCGAGGCGCGGCCGCAAGGGCGCGGACCCGGACAAGCAAGGCAGAAGGTCATTCGTCTGCCCCTACGAGCGGCACATCCGGCATATCGACGGCAGGTCCGTCATCGGCTGGGAGATACAGGTCTTCGGGCTGTCGCCAGCGGAGTCTCTCCGGCTGCAGGAACAAGGAGTCGGCCCGGGCCGACGCTATGGCTGCGGCGTCTTTGCTCCGGTCGAAGGTGAACGGCCTCGACGGACACCAAAACTCGGCCCCACCGGAGTCTGGTTCCCTCCCTCCTGATGATGCCTACCCGGATGCCGGCTGCGGACGCCGGTCTGGACAGCAGCTTGAGTGCAGACGTCGGCATGCGGAGCCAGGGATAAACACCAATTGCCGACGCAACTCCCCTACCAACTGGCTGACTGAAGAGAAGGAATACCGGCCAACTAAGGAGAGACGCCCCTTGCGGGGCGTCTCTTTGTGCGAACCCTTCGGTCCGTCTGCCGGACTCCTTCTTCTTGGCGTTGCTTGGCGCCACCCGGACTCAAACGACCCCCCTGGAACCGGCCAGATCTAGTGCCGGGCAGAACAGATACGGCCGCGAGCCGCTCTGTCTCAGGCTCTCGTGAGTGCTAGCTCCCCGGCTAATCCGTCATCATCTTCTGCATCGTACTGCAGACGTACTAGCTCTTCGATCTTCAGTATCCACCGCTCCTGACCGGGCGAGTGGGAGGTCAGACTCCACTCCTCAGCCGGCATTCCCCCGTGGTCGCGGCCTCGAAACTCCATCATTCTCCTCCGTGCAGTTAACTCAGTTCATGCCATTCAATGCAAGTGCCGTGCCAGAAGCGGTGGCCGTCGCCAAGCTTGACAAACGCAGGAATCACAAGACGTTGCGCTGCCATACCCATCCCCTGCCTGATACTTGCACCCCTGATGATGTGCAGCAAAATCAGGCAGCAACTTGCGGCATTGTTCGACTGCGGTGCACGATCCCGCTCTGCGCGCAAAGTGACCTCTCGGTAGCTTCTGAGAGCTGCTGCAGGAAAACGACCTCGTTTGACAACACCCCCTGCGGTTCCTAGAATCAGACAATCCACTCTCGATCTAACCCGGCGCCGGCTCGCACGGCAGTCTACCACCGATGAGCTACACGTATGCGTGTGTCGTCTACGCGCTCTTGTTCCTGGTTGCGTGGGCCGTTGTCTTCGCCCTGGCACGCCGGGCACGCGCTGCCATGGTCTGGACCGGTGTCGTCTTTGCCCCGGCCGCGCTTATCTCTGAGCTATGGCACCTTCAAGACTACTGGCTACCCAAGTACGTCGTGCCCGTGAGGATCGGGACGTGGCACTTTGGCGGCGTCGAGGACCTCGTCTTCGGTTTCGCCCTCGCCGGGATTTCCGCCGGGGTCTTTGAGACCTTGGCGATGCGGCAGGGTCTTCCGGGTCTCCCCCGGATGACTTGGCACGCGTACCTGAGGATGACGGGGCTCGGCCTGGTCGGGCTGGTTCTCATCGCAGTGACCACCACGCTCGTCCAGCTGAGGTCCATGCATGCGGCCACCGTGTCGATAGCCTTGACGGCCGGCCTGGTGTTTGCGTTCCGGCCTGACCTCGCGCCCCGCGCGTTGCTGACCGCACTCGCCTTCGCCGGCTTCTTCTGGTTCTTCTACGCCGGCGTAATGCTCCCGCTCTACCCCGGCATGATTGACGCGTTCTGGATACCACACGGCAACGTCGGCATCCGGCTCGCAGGCGTTCCGCTGGAGGAGGTCGTCTGGGGGTTTTCCGCCGCGCTGTTCTCCGGCCCGGTGCTCCGGGCATGTGCGACGCCGATGGCGACAGGCCAGGGCGCCCCGGGCATGGCGAGTACGCCCACAGGCAGCCGAACAGCTCGTCTACGGTTGTCTGGTTTCGGGCGGCGGACGACGAGTGCGAACGAGCTTGACAGTTGAGCAGGTTCCTCGCACCATATGGGTATGTTGCGAACTAACGCCGAAATGAGACCGGGTCGATGATCTGGCACTACCGTTGTCCGCAGTGCGCAAACGCCCGCGAGGCCGCATGGGATGACATCACCCACGAGATGGTTTGTCCCGACTGCGGGTCCGCGCACTACCCACCGACGCCGGGGCAGGACCATGCCGCCTTCGTCGACGGAGAAAGCTGGCCATCGGAGATGGAGGATGAGGTCGTCGCGCAGCACGGAAGTGCGTGCGCGGTACCCGGGTGCTATCGTGAGCACACGACCCTCGTGCCGCGGCTGCCGTACGCAAAGGGCGGCAGGTCGTCGGTTGAGAACCTGATGCCGGCATGCGCCGAGCACGCATCTAGCCGGGGTCAGGGGGAGTACAACGAGTGGCTGGCCCGGTTTGCCAAGAAGGCTCCCGACATCGCCACATCGACCATCACGATCACCGCTACTGACCAGTGTGAGATGCCTGCTCAGATGTTCGGACAGATTGTCGGCGTCCACCCGGTCGCCGGGCAGATCTCCCTCCCCGGCCCGTTTCCGTCAGGAACGCGCCTGGTATTCGCCGCGCCGCTGGTTCCAGGTCCGGCCAACCGGTTGGTGTTCTACTACGAGTGGGGACTCGACCCGGGAGAGTCATGTCGCGTGATCCTCGGCTCCTGGCCCAGGACCGGCATGCCGGCTTTCACCGAGGGCTTCGGTAGCACGAAAGGCTACACGACCAACGACCACCGCGCCGGAGCGTGCCAGGAGAATTCGGCCCTGCTTGAGATGGTCCTGCCCGACTCCAAGGACGAACTGTGGGTCGCGGCTGTTTGGGTGCAGGCTCAGTCCGAAGGCGCAATCATCACCAACTACTACCTGGCTGCTGTCGTTGATCAGCCGGAAACCGACGCCTTCTAGAGACAGATCTCAATCCCGCTCCCGGAGTTGGAATTGCGGGTTGCCCCGTTGCAGTCGGGTTTCCGCTCTCTGAGTTGATTCCGTCCGGACATCTCTTTGTTCGCCTGCGCCAGTCCGTGTTTCATCAATTGCTGTCCGGAACACCTGACACTGAGCTGACGACGAGAAGCGGATTTCCACTATCATGAGAAACGACCGGGGCGGCCTGGAGGCCGCCCCGGGTCGGGCAGGGGTG
>VGIR01000149.1 GCA_016867815.1 candidate division WOR-3 bacterium
CACCATCTCGGGTGTGCGTGACCGCGTATATGCCGCCCGCCGCCAGTGACGAATCGACCAGGACGCTGTCTGTGCGGGGATCGATGAGCGCCAGGCTATCCGAGTGATTGCACAGCATCAGTCCGTTTTCCAGGTACCTAAACCATCTGCCGAGGTCGTACATGTCCCTTTCCCACACGACCGAGTCGGTGCTGCAGTCAACCGCGGCGATGAACCAGCGCGCGCCCTTGCTGGCGAAGCAGTACACTTTGTTCCCGATGGGACACCAGCAAGGGAAGGGTTCCCAGCGCCAGTCACCTAGTCCCACGATCTTGATCAGGCTGTCCGTGGTCCCATCCACAACGCCGAGTCCCTGGTACTCGTAGGAGGGGCCGTACGCAATTGGGTAATAGAGCTTGTTGCTGGTCCGGCTGTGCACCAGTCCGCTGCCTACTCCATGTACGCACTTGACCATCCGGTTTGTCTGCTCGTCTACCACCGCAGTCACGCCCCCACCCAGGTGACAATACAGCCTGCCCGTCGCGGGGTTGTGGTACATCTCAGCCGCCCAGCCGCAGAGCGGGGCAACACCTCTCGAGTAGACCGTGTCGCCCTTGTAGTCGAACACAATCATCAGTGCCATCATCAGTACCTGCCCCGGGCACACGGCTCTATATCGGCCCGGGTCCAACACGAGCAGATCCGAGCGGCTGTCGTATGCGGGCGTCCCGATTGTGGCGACCACATCAAGGGTGGTGCAGTCCAAGACCAGCAGACGCGCCTCGGAGCGGTGGAACAGCCGGTTGTGCACTGTGTCGCAGGCAATGGCATCACCCTCACAGCGGGGCGTGTACGCGGAGCGTATGAACGTATCGCCCAGACAGTCGAACTCACGTGTGAACTCCCCATCGTTGGGAGTGAGCGCATAGAGGCGGTCAGTGGCCTCGTTGCAGGCCAGACTCGGCACGATGTTCCAGCCCCAGAGCATCGCGGCTGTCACGGAATCGGACTGAGGGGAGACAACATATATGGCGTCGGGATCGTCCTTTTCCTGTCGCCCCACGACGTACAGCTTCCGGCGGCGCTTGTTCAAACACAGCTCCCTCGCGTAGTTGATCGAGTCGAGGTTGGCGATGACGGAATCAGTCACACAGGAGATCGCTAGCAGACCCTCCCGGGCCGCAACGTACACCTTGTTGGCAGTGGGATCATAGACCATGTCGGCCGGGCTAGACCCGGTCAAGATGACCTTGCGCACTGTGTCCGCCGCGCAGTCTATCACCCACACCCTTCGGTTGACGCTGTCGCCGCAGTACAGCTTGTCGCTACCGGAGCTGTAACAGAGCAGCTTCGGGCGCGTGCTCACCGGAATCGAACCCACCGTGTCGTTGGTGACGCAGTCGATGATACCGATGCGACCCCTTGAGGGATAGGTACAATACAGCTTGTTGTGTTCCGCGACCAGCAGTGCCCCTCCGACCCCTGCGTTGGTGTAGATGCGCTTGATACGCTGGAAGGTCTTCCCATCCACCACGATGATGTCCGAAGTCTCACTCGCGACGTAGATGTTGTCGGTCGAACTCCCGAAAGCCAAGTGGTATGGAGGCCGTATCGGCCCCAGCGAATCCGGCAGGATGATCGTATCAGGAACCGGCGGGGTCCATCCGAAACACAAGCTGAACCCCACCAGCACCAGCGCACACGCAAGCAACGGCCCGACGGCCAGATTCTGAAGGGAGTCTAGACGACCACTAAGCCAACCACGGCCCCTGACACAACGCCTCATGCGTGCCTCCTAGCACAACCATGAACCTCACGGCCTTTGCGCCATTGCGCACAGGGCTACCTTGGCCCTTTCGGCCCGATTGTATGAGCTTGAGTTCCGTCCCGACAATCCGCGTAGTCTTCCGATTGGCAAGTACTGCCTCCAGGACTTCAGTTCTTGTACTAGCCGGCGTTGTGGCACCCCGTTTGGCAGACCCCTTAGCCTGCCATGCCAAACGTCAGCCGAATTGTAGAGCGTACACTCTGCCAAGTCAACAAGAATTACACTTCGCGCAGGTAGCCGCCGAGACTGTGCGTTACAGGCAGGACTCTCGCCCCCCCCTGCGACATCCGTGCCACTTGACCAAATCAGCAGTAAGGAGGGGTGTCACGTCGCGTCAAGCGGCAGGGGCGTGAGGGCGCCCCTGCGTCGCTTGCCAAGCGGTTCCTGCTTGATGAACATCAGTCCCAGGCCGTGCAGGTCGTAGGAGATGCGGGGGATTTGGGAACACCCTACCTAACTCAATCCGAAGCGCGTCAAGAGTGCGTGACTTCGTCACAGCCGCCAGCCGCAAGCCTCAAGCTCTCAGCCGTGAGCTGTAGACCGTCAGCCGTCCAACCCGCGCCGATTTGACACGCGAGGCCGGGTGTCCACAATGACGCGTGCCCACGCCAAAACCCAATCGCTGGAGTGCCTGTTTCCTGCCCGACGACTACGTCAGGAAGATTAAGCGGGCACTCGAAGAGGTTGAGGCTAGGGTTGCGGCTGTGACGCCGTATGAACCCGACCCCGACTTCACCCCTGCGGCCGACGACAAGCCGGCTTGACATCAGATCCGTGCGCGAGGCCCTAACTTGACACGACAAGCCGAATTCAGATAATGTCGTTGGTACACCCTGTCTAGACCATGCGAAGCGGTATCTAGGCGCTGGGTTTGGTGACTATGCAGAGATCGAGACGACAGGAGGCGTTGCTATGGCCACAACGGTGGATGAGGGTTTCCGAAACTTCCTCCCAAGGCTGACCCCGACGGCGACAGAATCAGATGCTGCGAAGAAGCATAGGACATCCATCTCGGAGTGCCTCAAGAGCAACTTCGGGATGACTCGCTTTTTCCGGACGGGTTCATTTGGTAACGGGACCAGTATCCGAGGCTATAGCGATGTAGACTACTTCGCGGAGATTCCCCGGGACAAGCTGACCCAGGTATCGACCAACGCCCTGCAGAAGGTGAGACTCGCCCTCGACACGCGATTCCCGGATACTGGCGTGGCGGTGCGGACGCCTGCCGTCGTCGTCCCATTCGGAACTGACGCATCCGAAACGACCGAGGTCGTCCCAGCAGACTACATCCGCGATGAGCAAGGCCACGCCCTCTACGACATGCCTGACTTCGGAGGGGGGTGGATGAGGGCTAGCCCTGATGCCCAGCTCGCATACGTAGTATATTGGGACGACAAGCTGGACCGCAAGGTACGGCCGCTGGTACGCTTTCTGAAGGCCTGGAGATGCTTCCGAGACGTGCCCATAAGTTCGTTCTACTTGGAGATGCGGACGGCGAAATACGCAGCCACTCAGGAAAGCATCTACTACCCCATCGACGTCAAGGTCTTGCTCAAGCAACTTTGGGATTGTCAACTGGCCGCCGCGCAGGACCCAACGGTGGTAGGTGGCTACATACACGCGTGCTCAACGGAGGCGATGACCAAGGACGCGCTATCCAAGCTGGAGACGGCGCTCGTCCGCGCAGAGAAGGCCAGAGATGCCGAGAAAGAGGGCAAGACCGAGGATGCCTTCTACTGGTGGCGACTCCTGTACAACTACGAGTTCCCGGCGTATGGGTGAGGCCCGCGCATGACTGCAAACGTGAAGAGCGAGTTCGCCAACGAAGCAAGGCGGATAGAGGAGGATGCCCTCCACTCGTCCAAGGGCCACCACGAAGCGGCTCGTCTCTGGACCAACTTCCACTATTCCATGGGAGTGCCCACTGTCCTGATGGCGGCCGTTGCAGGGGCGGCTGCCCTCACGCAGTTCGACTACAGTGGGATCATCGCCGGCATCTTGGCCATACTGGTCACGGGGATGACGGCCGTCACTACATTCATCGACCCTTGTGCGAAGGCCAGTTCTCACCAAGTTGCAGCCACCAAGTATAGCGCGCTGCGCAACTCCGTTAGGCTCTTTCATCGCGTGGAGCTCTTCACTGACGAAGCTGAGTCCAGTCTGCTGAAGCGGCTCAAGGAGTTCTCGCAGCGCCGCGATGAACTGAACCATGACAGCCCACAAATACCGAGGTGGGCCTACTTGAGAGCTAGAAAGGGAATAGAAGCTGGTGAAGCCGACCATGAAGTGGATAGTCACGACAGCAAGTGAGTCGCACTAGTAGTGGACTACCAGGGACAGGCACCCCATTTCGGGAAGCTTCGGGCAGGTTCAGCCTCAAGCTTCAAGCCGCAAGCATCTAGCTAGCCCAAACGCAGGTCCGAGCCGGCTGACGGCTTCCTGCCACTCGGTCACTTGATGCCTTGATCTCTCGATCCCTCGGCCTGACCCCCGCCGATTTGACATGGGCTGGGTACCGGCTATCCTACTCTTGATGGATGTCGGATTCAACCCGGCCTTGACGGCAACGGTGCAAGTGGTGCTCGCCCCTTCACCTCGGGGTTCGCGATTCGCCAGCCCGAGTCCGAACACACCTCATACTGCTGATCGGCGCCCTGCCAGTTAGGCGGATGTGAAGGGAGACACTCAGGCCTGCACTCCTGCAGGCGGCACCCAGCCTCACATCATCATGGAGAAAACAGGGACACTGAGCTTGTCCAGAAACCCTCTGGAGATGGTCATAGGGTATTGTCGTTCGCGACTGTCTGCGATTGACGCGAGTCCGCCCTATGCTATGCGGCCCAGGCAGGCTTGAGATTCC
>VGIR01000150.1 GCA_016867815.1 candidate division WOR-3 bacterium
GCTTCCTGTTCTTTCTGATAGTCTGACATACAGCGGTGTCTCCTTTCTTGGGCTAACGCCCGGTTCTGCAATCACATAGAATCGTAGACACCGCTCTTCCTTTTTCCACAACATTCGATGATACCTCCCACGGCGGCACCCATCGATTCCAGCGAGACGATAAACCCACCCATTTCGAGATCGCCATGAAATCACTCGCCATTCAGCTTCTCTTTGCCCACACCCCGCAGGCCCGCGGCCGGGGCGAGCGGATCAACGGGTCATTCCAGGGCCGACTGGTCGCCGAGCTGCGCCGGGCCGGCATCAAGACCGCCGCAGCCGCCACCGACTATCTCAACCGCGTATTCATCCCCAAGTATGCCACACGCTTCGGAACAAAGCCCCGGAATCCCGACTCCGCCTTCCGCAGGCCGCCACCGGGTACGGACCTGAGCGCCGTCCTCTGCGCTCACCACCGCCGTAACGTAGA
Organism: candidate division WOR-3 bacterium; assembly: GCA_016867815.1. NCBI lineage: Bacteria > Pseudomonadati > Caldifarciminota > Caldifarciminota bacterium. The sequence continues at coordinate 470 of VGIR01000150.1, forward strand.
GAATGACAACACCGTAAGCTTGCACGGGATCCGCTACCAGCTACTGCCCTCACGTCGGACCGTCAGACTGGCGGCAACCGACGTCGACGTACAGGAACGGTTTGATGGTACCGTCCACATCTTCCATCCCCGAGCCGGAGAAGTCCCCCATCGCCGACTCACCGCTCAACCCAGGGCTGTACCGACCAACCAGTCAATGCCCTATGACGTTTCAGCTTTGCAGAGGGTATGACAGAATCGCTCTGCGTTGACAGCAACTGCGCCTCTTAGGCAGGCGAAGAGCCACTCGCCGAAGTCTGAGCTGCTTGTCATGAGATGCTGTCCCGGAGGTGAAAGTTAGGCTCGGCCTAAGTCTGGCTCTGCCATCGATTACGCCGATGCCTGCGCTCTTGGCAAGACCGGACTCCAGCCCGCCGAAGAGTCAGCGAACCGTAGTCCGGAGACCGGACTCCGGCGTTCGGACGTGCCGAGGTCTAGCGCACAACTTCACACAATGCCTTCATGAACCGCTTGTTCTCGGCCGGCGTGCCGACTGAGACGCGGAGGGCATTCGGGAAGTTGTACTCCTTGACCGTCCGCGTGATGACGCCGCGGTGCTGCAGCTGCTCGAACATCTCTTGTGAATCAACCGCGAAATTGATGAAGACGAAGTTAGCATAGCTCTTCAGGTAGAAGACCTTGTTCAGCTTCTTCAGTTCCCGGTAGAGGAACTCCTTGCCCGCCTCGTTGTTCTGGCGGCTGCGGACGACGTGGCGCTTGTCATCCAGCGCCGCGACCGCGGCGGCCTGGGCGCAGCGGCTGGCGTTGAAGGGCAGCCGGACCTTGGCCAGGCAGCCGATGATTTCCGGCCGGGCAAAGCCGTAGCCGATGCGGAGTCCGGCCAGTCCGTAGATCTTGGAGAAGGTGCGCAGGACAAGAACGTTCTTGTTCTGGTTGTAGTAGTCGAGAGCCTTGGGATAGTCGCGGCTGGTGATGTACTCGGAGTAGGCTTCATCGATGATGACGAGCACGTGCTCCGGCACCTTGGCCATGAACTCGTTCAGCGCGTCCTTGGTGACGATGGTGCCGAGCGGGTTTATCGGGTTGTCGATGTAGACTATCTTCGTCCGCGGGGTGATCCTGAGAAGCATCTGCTCAAGATCGTGCGTATACTCGAGGGTCGGGACTTCGAGCAGCCTCGCGTTCGCGATGGCGGCGCCAAGGCGCGCCATCATGAAGGAGTGGTCGGACATCACCAGTTCATCGCCCGGTTCCAGGTAAGCGAGGCAGGCCATCATGATTATGTCGACCGAGCCATTGCCGAGAATCATGGACACCGGGTCGACCTTGTGAACAGCGTTGAGTTTGGTGCGCAACAGGTGACCCGAGTCCTCCGGGTAGTAGTGCAGCTCTGGCAGCACGCGGCGCAGAGCCGAGATGGCGCGAGGCGACGGCCCCAGCGGGTTCTCGTTGGATGCGAGCTTGATGACCGGGCCCTTGATACCCAGCTCGCGGACAACCTGCTCAATCGGCCTGCCAGGCTTGTAGGGCCGGATCCCCTCGATGTTTGGTCTGGGAACTGGTAGCATAGCCAACCTCCTCTAGAAGATGACTTCAGGATTCAGGGGGTAGAGGGAAAGGACTCGGGACTTCCGGTTTCCCTGACCGGTATCTCCGCATCCTTGATACCTAGACCCCATTGCCTGTCTTTCGTCCCGTGACGGCGAACAGCACCCCCCCGGCCAGGGCGAACACCAGGTCCAGCGCCAGGAAGAGCAGGGCAGACGCCAGCGCCGGCTCCTGGGCAAGGTGCCCGGTAAGCCAGGTCGGGGTGAAGAAGAGCACAAACGCCCACTCGCGCACGCCGAGCCCGCCGATGGTCGGGATGTTGACGACGATGTTCAGCAGCGGAATGAACACGAAATAGTAGACCAATGGTACCGTGCCACCGATCGCCCGCGCCACACTGTGCCAGGAGAGTGCGAGCATCGCCTGTACGCCGATGCCGGCCGCGAAGCTGGCGAGCAGCGAGGCCCGATGGTGGCGGAACTGCTTGACGGCATCATAGGCGCGGTCGAGGCGCGCACCGATCTTGAGCAGTCGAATGCTGCCGAACACGCGGTTGGTGAGTCGGTGCCCGGTGTCACTGAAGAAAGCGAGCGTGACGAGTAGCAGCAGAACCAGGCCGGTACAGAGCAAAACGAGGATGCCGGGGCCGCGGAAAGACACGCCGAATGCGTTCAACTCCAGCGCCCGCGACTGCGCGCTCGTGGCAAACAGGCCGATAGCGACGACCACAGCCAGGAACATCAGGCTCGTGAACCCGATGAGCCGATCGAGCAGCGTGGCCGAAAACGCTTCAGCGGTCCGGTCCTTCGGCGCGGTGTAGGCAATCCTCATCACGTCACCGCCGATCGAAGTCGGCAGCAGCTTGCAGAAGAAGAGCGAGATCGTGAAGACCCGGGCCAGGTAGAAGACCCCGTACCGCAGGTCGCGGGCGTGCAGCAGCACCTGCCAGCGCCAGGCGGAGATCAGGATGAAAGCGACGTACCAGAGCGCGGCGAGCGCCAGCGGCCCGGCCCCGGCGGTGCGGATCAGGCCCCACGACGCCCCAAGCTTGCTCCGGAAAAGCCACGCCAGCAGCCCAAGCAGCACGAGAGAAAGCAGCGCCCGGGCCACGGTTGAGAGCGTGCTCTTCAACCGCGGTCTCCATCGCTCCCTCTCGCCCCATCCGTCTCTTCTGTCCCATTCTGCTTCCGAACCAGGCGCTCTAGCCGATCCAGCCGGTCGCTGATTCCGGCGAGCGATTCTCCCAGGAAGCCGGCGGCGAACAGCACGAGCCCGGCCACCACGAGCAGGATAACGAGGTAGAGCAGCGGGCGGAACCCGTGACCGGCCAGCCGCAGAATGACGGCCAGCAGCCCGACCAGGAAACCCAGCACCAACGCTCCCGTCCCCAGCACGCCGAAGTAGAGCATGGGCTTGCGCATGAACGTGAGCTGGAATGCGACCGCAACCAGGTCGAAGAGACCGACAAGAATCCGTGCCCGCCCCGAGTACTTGGCCTCGCCGAACTTCCGGGGCCGAAGCACTACGGGAATCTCGGCAACGCGGAAACCACGCGCCGCGGCCAACGGCACGATGTACCTGTGCCAGTCCTTGCGCAGGCCTACGCCTTCCAGCACTTCGCGCCTGAAGGTCTTGAGCGCATTGATGTCATGGACCTTGATGCCGAACATCACGCGCGCGAGCCTGTTGTATATGGAGGAAACCACGCGCTTCTCGTACTTGCCCTGCTTGCGGCCGGTGACAATGTCCGAACCCTCGCGCAACTTCTCCACCTGCGCGACCACGTCTTCGGGCCGGAACTGGAGATCGGCGTCGAACACCGAAACGAACTCGCCCTGAGCGCTCTCCATACCGGTCATTATTGCCGCGGTCTTGCCCAGATTGGTATGGTGACGGAGGACCGTCAGGAAATGGTACTGTGCCTTGGCGGCAACAGCAGTCTCGTAGGTGCCGTCGGTCGAGCCGTCATCGACGATCACAACTTCATAGTCAGCCGGCAGCTTGGCCGACAATTCGCCCAGCAGCGGAGCAATGTTCTCGGTCTCGTTGAACGCGGGCACAATCACAGTTACCGACGGCTTCGAGGAGAACCCCATAACTGCCCAAATATAACACAATTACCGATGCTGTCAAGGTCTGCAGGAGACTTGTCAAGGGTAGGAGATGCGGACGGTGTGCTACATCAGCACCTTAAGACGCTGAAAATACTACACTTATGTCGAGGATCCGACAGAAAGAGAAGGGGCGAAGCCCCAGGCCAACACAACGCTGCGGCCTGGCCGCCAGGAATCGTTGCAAGTAGCTGAGATACTGTGCTTTACGCCGTAGGGATGCCGCGAGTCAGTGGCCGGATACTTGACCTGCCGGATGGTGGCCTGGGCGCGGACGGGACATGGGTTACACTCTATTGTCAGGACATGGGTTACAGTCCTTGTCGCCGGGCGGCGGGTTTTCTGCCGCCGGGCAACGCCTGATTCTGCCGTTCTTCGACTCTAACCCACCCACCACAAGATCGCAGAACCACACCCGCCA
>VGIR01000151.1 GCA_016867815.1 candidate division WOR-3 bacterium
GCATGAGTCAGTGACTCCTTTCATCCGAAGACCAGATTGTCAGGGGAAACCGCACTAACTATTAGACGTTGTCAGACACCGAAGGATGCGTCAAAAGGCACGAATCAGCTGGTTTTTAGACAAGCTCCACTTCCCATATTTCCGCCCCCTGCCAAGCCTGAACGTCCTGATTCATTTGCTTGCCGTCGGCTCATCTCTTGCGGCGGCGAGGCTTCTCGGAAGGGCGGTCGCGAGCGATGAAGTCAGACGCGGAGCCGGTTCGGTCGTCGTCCGGGCCAAAGCCAATGCGGCGCTTCAGGGCAAACGATGCGCACTGAGCGCTGAGCACTGAGCAAATGCATGGTCCGAAGAGGAATCTACCTTGCACGTCTCGCCTTCACGGTTCTGGCGCTTGCGGCCAGCATTGCCATCAACTCGTCGGCCTCGCCAAGCAGGGCCTCCAGTCGCCCGGCCGGAGCCAGGTGTTCCGCGGCGGCCAGTTCCAGCCAGTAGACGGTTTCTTCCAGTTCCTGCTGCGCGCCTTCGATCTTGCTGACGAACTCCGCATCCGAGCGAGCCCTGGCAGCCTCGCGGTGGTGAGCGCCTACCGATGTCCCGGCGCGCAGCATCTGCCTGCCGATCACCTGGGCCACCGCGTTCTTGGGCAGTGCGCTGTACATCCGGATGATCTGGAGTGCGAACTCGCGCGTCCTGTCCCGAAGCGTTGTCTCTCGCTCAGTGCTCATTGTTCAGATCTCAGCGCGCCATCCGCCCTGTTCGGCGAAGGCGAGGGGCGGGTAACGCTCTCCGCCCCAACTTGAAGTCACAATTTGTGACTTCAAGATGCGATGTTCATCTTGGGTCAACTGGAACATGAAGTCGACCGGGAAGCGTTCGATGTTGCGTTTGACGGCTTGGATCAGCACCTTGGGTGCGACTCCGTAGAGTGCAGCCAAGTCGGTGCTGAGCATGACCCGGTGGCCACGGATGAGTAGTATCGCCTGCTCGATGTGCCGTTGTGGAACCGGCGGGTTCTGGCTGATCATGCAAAACGCTCCTGGCTCCTGTCTGCCTTGGCTGCTGCGTTCACTGCCATTGCGGAACCCCTATGTACCGTGACAACATCGGGAGAATGTTAGGCGCAGAACGCCAGTAGTCAAGCACAAGCGCCGGGAGGCGTCAGCCCGACGCCGGCGGCTCAGCGCTTGCGGGCGCGTGGGCGGCGGGGCCTGGCGGCAGGGCGGCCCGCCTGCTGCTGCGCGGGTAGGTCGCGGGCGACTGGCGGTTCTTCCTGGCCGAGAAGCCGCTCGGCCAATAGGAGGAATTCCTCGGCGCGGGCAATCTGAACTTGTGCTTCTTCAGCGGAGACTGAGCCGGGGTAGTCGTAGTCGCCAACATGTCGTATCTCCAGCCCACGAATCAGGTGGCGGTGGAACTCATCCGGCACGATCTTTGTCCGCGTGAAGTGCTGGGCGAAGGCGGCGATGACGCCCGAGTGCCTGGAAAACGACAGTCCTTTGCCGGCCAGAAACGCCTCGGCCACGTAGAACATGGAATAGTAGGCCCGCGCAGCCGCAAAGCCGTGGTGGCCGGCATCGGTGAGGAGTTTCGCAGCGTCAAGACTCTGGCGGGCTTGCTCGATGAGTGGCTGCTGCTGCTTCGTCATACGGCTACGCCTTCGCGTCGCACGTTTGAGAACAGCGGTGTCCACTCGCTGCGGTAGCGTTCATCAGAAACGTAGACGCATGAGACGACCACATCGTGCTCCAACGAGATGCCCGATACGATTTCGCCGGTGCGTTCTATCTCCTGCCCGGGGGCGACCCTGCCCTTGAGCACCACGAGCACGTCTATGTCGGAGTCGGAGTCAGCATCACCCCGGGCCTGAGAGCCGAACAGGACCAGCTTGACAAGCCGGTCGCCATAGAGCTCCTTGAGTCTCCGCCGCAGTTCGTTGAGTACGCTGCGGATTTTCCTGCTCATACGAGAGGGAATGTAGCGTCGGACGGCAGTGATGTCAAGGCACGGCGCGATAACAGCCCGCCATTGTTCACGGCGTCAGCACTGGCCGCAGTCGGCGATCCGGTAGGCCGGCTGACGTCCGAGGTGGTTTGCGCTTGTTGAGTCCGGCGCTATAATAGAGCCATGCGGTTCAGGAGATTGCTCGTCTACGTGGACGCTTCCGCCGTTGGCGGTGCTGGTGAGCTGGAACTTCCGGCACATCGTGAACTTCGGGCGTATCCGCCTGTTCAATGCGGTCAACATGGAGGAGGGATACGGCAACCTCGAGATACGCACGCCCAAGGAGGTTCTTGACTATGAGTGAGAGGTTTGATGCAGTCGCCTTCATGCGGCGGCGGCGAGAGGAAATCGACCGTGAGGACGAGGGACTGTCGTGGGAGGAACGGACGCGCAAGACACGCGAATCGCTTCGTAGCGACGATCTCTGGTCCTACCTCAAGGATCGCGTCGCCGAGTCGGTAGCGAGCGAGCCGACCGTCGTGTCGGACAGACCATCGAGTTCGGACTGCGACAGGAACGGCGGATAACACCTCTCCCGTACCGACACGGCGGGCCTCCGGGCGGTGAAGAAGGCGGCGGTGGCGCGCTGGCGCGCGAGAGTAGAGAGTCGGGAGTAGAGAGTAGTCCTAAGAGCGAAGGGGCGGGCGCGAGCCCGCCCTTTGGTTAGACATAGAGGAGCGAAGGGCCTACGGTTTCGGTGCGTCGACGGCGAGGACGCACGCGGCTTGGGCGAGAGTTTCCAATCGGCAGGTCGCAGGTTTCGGGAAGCAGACCGCCAGCGGCTCAGCGTTTGCGGGCGCGTGGGCGGCGAGGCTTGGCGGCAGGGCGGCCCGCCTGCTGCTGCGCGGGCAGGTCGCGGGTTACGGGTGGCTCTCCTTCTTCCCAGATTTCGGGCAGGAGCCGCGCGCCATGCACGACCGCGGCGATCTGGACTTGCTTTCCTTTGATGCGATAGACAATGCGGTAGTTCTGGAACAGCAGCTCTCGAAGGTCGCTCCGGTCGTACTCGGGCACGACTCGGCCCGCTTCCGGGAACAGGGTCAGCTTCTCCGCGGCTGAGAAGATGCGCTGGGCAAACAGCTTGGCGTAGTATTCCGAATCCCGGCTGATGTACTCGCATATCTCGGCCAGCCCGGCCAGCGCGGAGGGAGACCAGACTAGCTGAGCCACTTCTTGAGTCGGTCGCGGGCGACGGTCTGCGTGATCCCCTTGCCCTCGTCCAGCTCCTTCAAGCCGGTTTCGACTTTGAGCCGGAAGTAAAGCTCGGCCATGATGTCTGCGATGCCGGCGTCGTCGGGGAGCCGTTCGATCATTGCAATGACTTCATTCTTTACCTTGGACACTTATAGCTCCTTTGGGTGATTCTAGGATGGCCGAGCCGTGAGTCAAGGCCGGGCCGTGTCCCAGGCCCGATATTGAATACAAAGACACAGAGATCACCAAGCAGACAGAGTCGGTTTCTGCTTCACCCTCTTCGTGCCTTCGTGACTTTGTCGTGAGTTCCTATGTCGGTTTCGAGCCGGGTGAATGCTTGCAGCCGGCTACCGGTGGGTGAAGAAGGCGATTGTGGCGAGGTGAGCTGCAGCCGGCTCAGGGCTGGCGGGCCCTGCGATCGGAGCCTCAGTTGCGGGCGGCTAGACGGTAGGGGCTGGGACCAGATCTTCCAGGACGATGCGCCGGAGAACCTGCTCGTCGCCGAAGCGCTTCCTTGCGTCGAGTACTTCAATGCCGGCAATCCGGCCGTCGGCCGCGTAGTCAACGGCAATGCCTTCGGCCACGTGCTTGGTTGTCACCGTGGTCTCGATGAACCTGATATACAGCGCATCAACTTCTGAATCGTAAGATATTCTCATCGCATTTCTTCTCTACGGTACTTAGTACACGTAGACCGTCACAACTGCAATCTCCGCCGGTTCATCCACAAAGACCGGACGGACCTGCTTGGACGTGCATCTCCGACCGTTCCAGTCCCGGCCAAAGGGGAACTCCTTGCGGGAGTCGAACCGGCCACGCTCGGCGGGCTGCCACTCAGCCTGCCTGATTGCCAACACAATCTCCTCCTCGGTTGCCCCGCGGTACACCATGTTCTCACGGGCATGGCGCGACAACCGAACCGGCTTCACGGAGCGATTCTAGCGCCGATGGCCAAGGGTGTCCACACTACCAGGAGGTCGGCGCGTCGGCGCTGAGGAAGCACGCGGCTCCGCCGCGAGTTACCAGTTACCAGTCTGCAGGTTGCAGTGGACAGACGAGTAGCCACCCGTCATGCTCCAGCGCGCTGCCTACGGCTTGGGGGCGGAGACGTCGAACACGTCCGTCCGAATCCTGGTAAGGACCGCGGGGTGAGGATGTCCCTGTCTTAGTTGAAAATCAGTAGCGGTTCCCCTGCCCGGATGGTAGCATCTGGGTTGTTTGAATGTTATGAAAGGAGAACCGCTGTGAGAAAGTACCGGAGATGGTCGTCGGCTGCAAGTCGGAACGTCAGGTCGGCAGGCAGGCAGGTGCTGGCTTCGCTGGATCAGGAGGATGCCTTGGAGCTATTGCAGG
>VGIR01000152.1 GCA_016867815.1 candidate division WOR-3 bacterium
GAAGCGCTGGCGCCCTGGCGAGATGCGCTGGCGCTGGTGTGTAGCTGGGCTGCTACATGCCGAGCAGCACTTCCGGTGCGTAGATGGCTACCGGCACATCCCCGCATTGCTGAGTGCACTGGAACGGTCCGCGTCACCGAAAGAAATTGACGCAACAGAGAGAGTTGCCTAAAGTGATGTGGGAGCCGCTAGGAATTTCAACTAACCGAGGGACATGCTCCGGATGTTGCCGTGCCACGTCTGGGCCACGAGCAGCGCCACGGCGTCATCGGTCAGGCTTTTCTGCGGCACGCCGTGCTCGGCGCTGGCCTGTTCGATGAAGTAGGCAGCTAGCAAGGGTATGTCCTCCTTGCGCTCGCGCAGGGGCGGGACCCTGATAGCGACCACACTAAGACGGTAGTAGAGGTCCTCGCGGAACGACCTGTGCTGTATCGCCTCGCCCAGGTCCTTGTTGGTGGCAGCGATGACACGGACGTCAATCTCGCGGGTTGAGGTCCCGCCCACGTGCTGAATCTCACCGTCCTGCAGGAAGCGGAGTAGTTTGGCCTGTGCCGCGAGGCTCAAGTCTCCGACTTCGTCGAGCAAGACTGTCCCTTTGTCTGCGAGTTCCAGCTTGCCGGGCTTCTGTGCGACAGCGCCGGTGAACGCGCCCCTCTCGTGGCCGAACAACTCGCTTTCTATCAACTCATGGGGGATTGCTGCGCAGTTGAGCCTGATGAACTGGCCGCCCGCCACTGCGCTCTTCTGATGGATTGCGCGGGCAACAAGGTCTTTTCCGGTGCCGTTCTCTCCCACAATCAGTACGCTGGCCTTTGAAGGTGCAACGCGGTCTATCATCTCGTATAGTCGCTGCATCTGTGCGGAAGTGCCGACCATCTGGTAGCGGGCAAGCGTCTCGGCACGCAGCATCTCAACTTCTCTGCGTAGCGCGTCCTGCTCCAAGGCGTTCTTGATGACGACAGCGACGCGGTTGACGTCAGGCGGCTTCTCGACGAAGTCGTACGCGCCTCGCTTGGTGGCTTCCACTGCCAGCTTGATGGTGCCGAATCCCGATATCATCACTACCGGCAGGGCAGGCTTGCGTTTCTTGACTTCCTCGAGCACGGTCAGGCCATCTATGTCCGGCAACTGATAGTCGAGCAGGACCAGGCTCAAGTCGTTCTCATCTAAGCGCTCCAGCGCCTCGGTTCCGTCCGCCGCCGACACGACTTTGTACTCTAGCTCGGACAGCATTTCGTCGAGCAGAGCTCGGACCTTGGCGTCGTCGTCAACGACAAGTATACGTTGCTTCATCGCCATAGGCTATGCACCCTCCGTGCCCGCTACAGGCAGCACTATGGTCACCGTTGTCCCCTCACCTTCTTTGCTCTCCAGGGCAATGGCACCCTTGTGGTCCTCGACTATGCGTTTGGTGATGGCTAGGCCAAGACCAGTCCCGCCGGGTTTGAGGGTGAAGTAGGGTTCGAATACTCTGCCAAGGTACCGCTCAGGAATGCCCTTCCCCGTGTCGCGGAACACTACGGCTATCCGGTTTCCGTCGTCCGACAGTGAACTGCTGACGGTGAGCGTTCCTGCGTCGTCCATCGCGCTGATAGAGTTCTCGATGATGTTGGAGAAGGCCACGGCCATCTGGTCGCGGTCTAGCCCTATCGGCGGCAAGCCGACCGCCAAGTCCACCACCACTGCAATGCCTTCCGGCAGGACAGCATCGAACTTCCCGATAGCGTTTCGCACGACATCGTTCACCTCCAATGGATGGAGCTGCGGTGGCTCGATCTTTGTTAACCGCATGAACCCATCGGCCATTTTCTTCAGTCGGTCGATGTCATCCTTCATGCTGTCAACGTTGCGCTGCGAGTCCGGCCCTGCGGTCTTCTCTAACCTTTGCAGCGTAAGACTTATCGCGGTGAGGGGATTCTTGATGTCGTGGGCGAGTTTCTGGGCTACTGGCACCCACGCAGAAACGCGCTTCAGGTATTCGACCGCCGAGATGTCTTCCAGCGTCAGCATCACGCCCGACCTAACGCGCGCGGCCCTTGCCAATACTGCCTTGCCATCGGGCAGCACAACTGGCAGTTCTCTTGGCAATGACCCGGCTGGTTCGGCCAGAGCTGCTGTTACCATCCGTGCCAGCGGCCCAGCCGGAAGTGTGTCGCCGCCCAGCAGTTCGCGCGCCTTCGGGTTCGAGCGCCGCACTCGTCCCCGGTGGTCGAGATCCACGATTCCTGCTTGGCCGGTAAGCCCACGGACAACGGCTCGGATGTCGCTGGTCTGACGGTAGCGGAAGTAGACCATACTGGTGGCAAGTACGAGCAGTAGTAGCACGAATGCCGGAAGCACTAGCCCCAGCGTGACTCCTCGGTTAAGGAAGGGCACTACTCGCATCTCATGCAGACTCCAGTTTGGCGTCATGCGGGCCCCGGCCAGTAGCCGGTCGTGGCCACCATGACGGGCAGTGCGCAGTAGCTGCGTCCCACCCACCCCTACCTCGGCCAGTCTTCTGAGGCGCGAGTCCATGATCACGATCATCGAGGAACCCGTGCTCACCGCTAGCTCCTGGCCGCGCCCTCCCGTGAAGCGCCCCGCTCGCATGTCCACAATCCCCTTGGCGAGACCGGTGACACGGGTTTTCGCAACGAGCTTCAAACTGGAGTCATAGGCCCTGATGGTATCGTCGGTCCCAGCGGTGACCACCAGTGAACCCAGGCGTTCGTCGTCCACCATCTCAAACGCAGTGTTGAACCGCCCGGAGCTGGTTCCACGCAGCCTGCGACCGTCGGTCGGGTCGAGCAGCCAGATACTGTCGCTTTTCCGATTCTCTACCGAGTTGCCCACCTCGCACGCGACTAGAAACGATGAACTCCCTCGGAGACGTCTGCCCGGCGCGACCACGACTTCTGATGAGTAGTGTCCCAACCTCTGGATCCATACCGGCTTCAGGCTGTCGTTCAGGGCGATTGCATAGGTGAACGAGTCTGAGAGGCCGTTTGCGTCGTTGCCATTCGCCGGCGCCCAAGAGCCGAATACAATCTCGTCGCGCCCGTCGTTGTTGATATCGCTCAACGTGAACGCGGTCGGCCCCGGTCCGCAATCGAAACGACCGACCTCCCTACCGGTCTGCCAATCCAAGGCGATGAGACCCCGCGGTGCTCGGTCCCAGCCGCTACCAACGCGCACGATGGCCTCGGCTCGGCCGTCTGCATCGAGGTCGGCAACCGCGACTTGGCCGATTCCTCCATCCCATCCGGGCGTTGCGCGATCCACGTCGAGGCCCGTCGTCACGAACGTCGCTATCCGGTTGTACAGGTCGTACAGGAACAGCGAGTCGCTCCGCTTCAGCGAAACCCACATGTGCAAGCTGTCAGTAGCGCCTGCTACGGTGCCATGGCTGCCGAATGTCCCTGCCGGGAAGGCAGCAGTGCTACCGATGGCGAGCAACGACTGGTCTCGAGGCTCAACCGTGGCGCTGTCCACCACAAGCAGTTCGTCCGAGGAGTCCCCGGTGACGTTCGCCGGCCACATGTCCAATGCAGATGTTTGCCACCTAAGAGTGACTTCGATTGGTGGTGGCACGCCGCAGCCGAACAGCAAGAGCGCGACCGTTAGCAGACATCGGCGCATCCTAGGCGAATGGTAGCCGGAAAGGCCAGTTCAGTCAATGCCGGGGCAAACCCAGTGGTTTGGCCGAACGGCGGCTGAGCCGAGCCGCGCTGGTTGGCGTGGTCCGGGCCGGCCAGCCGCTCGTATGCGGCGTCTACTCAATCAACCGAAGCTAGCCTTGGGCGGCGACTGAGGACTAGACAGTCCGCATAGGTTGCGGTACGATTGAGCAATGGCTGAACCGCTGAGCTGGACGATACACCGGGCGAAGGAAAACCCAACCAAGACGGTTGTGGCATCGGTTTTCATCTTGGCGTTTGTCGCATTCAGCTGGGTCGTGTTTGGACCGATGCTGGCAGGCCTGGCCGTGGTCGTGATGTTCCTGGCGTTGAATACGTACTTTCTGCCCATAACCTGCACTTTCACCGAAAAGGGCATCGAGGTGGACAAGCGGTTCTTCACCGCCCGCTATGAGTGGAAGCAGTTCCGTCGCTGGTTCCGCACGTCGGGCGGTATCGTCATCAGCCCGTTTTCGCGGAAGAACTACCTCGATAACTTCCGCGGCGTGCATCTGCTGCTGCCCGTAGGCGAACGCCAGACGCCGAACGCCAAACGCCGAAAGGAGGGCACGGTCAGGCGAGAGAACGCCGGGGAACGCGATACGCATGACGCAAGACGCATGACGCCGGAACCGGTGCGGACGGAGGATATCATCGCGTACCTGGAGAAGCGGTTTGCGCCGCCACCGCCGGACGAGCGGCTTCGGCTTGATGATGAGCCAAGCTGAGATGTAGTCAAAGTGCGGAATGCAAACTGCAAAATGCAGATTGACTGAAAGGAATGCGAAGGGGCGAGCAAGGACGGGAGTTCGAATACGGAAGGCAGAGTGCGGAAGTGAGGACTGGAGAAACCGCCAAGATCGCCAAGGTC
>VGIR01000153.1 GCA_016867815.1 candidate division WOR-3 bacterium
CAAGGAAGTCACAGAGCAGGCCGCGGTGGCGGACCCAAGCCAAGCTGGACAAGACCGATGCTAGGAGTAGAAATCTATTCTGAGGCAACGGGGCGCGTAGGAGTAGATCCATATATGAGGCAACAGGCGGCACGGACGAACCACAGCCTTCAGTCGAGTTCACCTTTGCGTTCCACGTCGGCGAAGAGGACGATGACGGCTTGCCTCATTCTCGCGAAGGGCTCGGGCGGCCGTGGTCACAGACTCACTGCTCCACCTACTCGTTCTTGCCTTGATTGGCAAGCTGGGCGGCGCGGAGTTTGCGGATTCGGTCTTCCACTGTTTCGGATTCGGGCTGACGGAACTTGTCGCCGCGGTAGCGTGCGCCTTTCAGGTAGTCAATCAAACCGGAGAGCATGCCGCTGACCAGCCGGCAGTGGTCGGATAGCTTGCGGTGCTCGGCCTCCGGCAGGTATCCCTGGTCGCAGGCTATTGAGAGTTGAGCTCGGACTTCGCCGCACGAGCCTTTGGCGATGTAGAGAAACTGGACGAATTCGGTGTTGCTCCCGCGCTCAAAACCCTCGGCGACATTGGACAGGACCGACACTGCGGCGCGGCGTATCTGGTCGGCCAAGCTTGGGTCCTTCGCGAAGGCCGCGCTGCGCGTGAGCGCGTACACTTCATTCGCCAGGGCTCGCGCCTTCTGGTAGACGACCAAATCCTCGAAGTAGCGCACCTTCTTGTGTTCAGTTGTTGAGCTATTCAGAACTCCTCCTCCCGAGTTCAACGGTTGAACTATTCAAGGTTCAACCTCCTAGTCCACGACCGCTGACTCGCTCATGGCTGCAAGAATGCTAGGTTCAGGTCCTTCATAGTCAAGCCGACGACAGCGGGCGATGCGGCTGCAGGGATCTTCAGTTTAGTCCACCTTTGCGTTCCATGTCAGCGAATAGGTCGATGACTGCCGGCCTCTTGCGACTGCGCGTTTTGCTCCCGGAGCGGTCGCAACGACTTCCCTGCCTCCCTCGGAGGGAGGAAGGAATCTGATGGTCTATTCGAGGCGGGTTGCTCACGCCCAGTTTCCTATATGTCCTCCTCCGATGAAGCCGAGCAATGTTCTAAGTTGGTCATTGGCAATTGGCTATTGGGCATTGGTGTATCTCCCCTACCCCGCCCCCCGGGCTGTTCCGGAGGCTATTCTCCAAGCTGCCCGGAAAGCAGTTCGGGAAGCTGCTCCGCAGGCTATCCGGAGAGGAATCTGGAGAGCTACCCGGACTGCTGTTCTGTCGGCTGCTCGGAAGGCTATGCGGAGGGGAATTGGACGAGCTCTCCGGGAAGCTGCGGGGACTGCTGTTCCGCGGAGTGCTCGGCAGAATGCCCGACGAGGCGTCCTAGAAGCAGCCCGGAAAGCAGTCTGCCGGAGAGTTCGGAGAGCAGCTTCCCAAGCTGCTCGGAGAGCTGCTGAGCAAGCTGCCCGGCGGGTACCTTGGCGGACTCTCTTGACAGCGCCAGTCGAGACATGAAAGGAATTCACCGCCAAGACACAAAGACACCAGGAGGTCGAGTATGCTCCTCACCCCTACCCTCTCCTCTCAGAGGAGAGGGAGAGCGGGCCAAAAGCGAGGAGGGACTCCGCGCTAGTTCGGTTTGAGGACTGCAGTCTTGCCGAGTTCGTGGGTGCCGTCGGGGCTGGCGACGGAGTAGCAGTAGACGCCGTTCGGCACCGCATCGACGTTCCACCGCCATGCGGTCGAGATGACCCGCCCGCTCTTCTGAACCAACCGACCCGTGACGTCGCGCACCATGACTCGACTGCCGGGGACAAGGTATTCGAAGACGATGTCGCGGCCCTGCCGGAAGGCGAGCACGCCGGCGTGGCGATATCCGGCCCTGTGCCGGCCGCCGATTCCCACCGATGTCGAACCGACCCTGAGTCCCGCGCCGAAACTCGTGACCCACAGCGCAGATGTATCGTACGGGCTGTAGAATACACGTTCCGGGTGACGGAACGGGTAGGCATCCACGAGGCTGAACGTCGGGCTCGGGGAACGCAGGTTCTCACTGTACCAGAGCCCGTCTACCTCGGTGGTCAGATACATCTCGCTGGAGTCCCGCGGGCTCACCGTGCAGGAGCCGACACGGTCGAGATCGTTGATGCGGGTCCAGTTGGAGCCGCGGTTAGTAGTGCGGTAGAGACCTCCGAGGTCGTTCGGCGGGCCACCCCAGCCGCTGAAAACGCAGCCATACCACGTGTTTTGAAGGTTGTCGTACGGGTCTACCACGAGGTCCATTGTCCAGTAGCGCATACCTGCGTCAGACCGGTCCTGCCAGGTCTGACCCGAATCCGTGCTGGAGAACACCCCGGAGCTGGCCGTGAATGCTCCGCCGGCGTCGCGCCGGCCCGAGTAGGAGGCCAGCAGCGTGCCGTCACGAAGCGCGCGGATGTTGAATGGATGACCCTCAGTGCGCGGCGGCGCAGTGCATTGGGTCCAGTTTGAGCTCGCGCCGTTCTGAAGGTCGTTCGTGACCCAGATGCCGCCCTGGCCGTTGCTGTGATTCACGACGGCAGCGTACATGCGGTTCGGCCGGTTGGGGTCGAGCTCAATCCAGATGACGGGTTTGGCGAAGTTGTGGAGCGTGCTCCAGCTCGCGCCGCGGTTGGTCGAGAACTTGACGTTGCCGTTGCCGCCATCGATGCGCGCGTCGGTCAGGAAAGTGCTCTGGTAGAGGTCATGCACGGATGAGATGGCCGCGTAGAGCACGCCGGTCTGGGGATGCTCGACCAGGCGGTATACGGAGTTCAGCGTCAGGTTCGGGATGAAGGCCCACCTTGTACCTCCATCCGTGCTCCGGATGCCATTGATGTCAGAAAACCCGACGAAGACGCTGTCCTCATCCAGCCAGAGGACGTCCCAGCAGGACGTGTTCTCGAGACCTACGCCCTCGTAGTAGCGGCCCGGCACGATGTTGCTGCCCTTCGGGTTCTGTGTGGCATCGGTCACGTAGCACTGACGCCAGTTCTGCCCACCATCAGTTGAGAGGTGCACAAAACCGTAGTCGCTGAACGCAAGCAGGTCCGGATTGTCTGCAGCTACCGTGAAACCCATCGCACACTCGGCATAGCCCCAGCCCCGGTCTCCCCCGGACCCGCACCAGCCGGTGTAAATGTTCTGATTGGACGCAGCCAGGAAAGTCTGTGTCCACGTGTCCCCGGTGGTGGTGGTCTTGAACACTGTGGGGGCACCGGCAGAACCGCTGCCGGCAATGTAGGCAATGCTCGTGTCGTTCCGCGCCATCGCCACGAAAAAGGGGAAGTCGGTGCCGATCTGAATCCCTTTCTGTTTCTGGGTCCAGGTGAAAGCAGAAGGTCGAGGACTCATGGATTCCATGATTCCAGTGTCCGGCACTCGACCACTGGACCGCTGAACCACTTGACCACTCGTTGTGTAGATTCCCTTGGCGATGTTCCAGTAGTCACTACCCCAGATGCCTACGTAGATGTTCGCCGTGTCGGCTGCGACGCCGAAGAAACGGATCTTCCCGCCCTGCTTTGCCCCCGCAAACGAAAGCAGCCCCTGGCCCGAAGGGAGACCGGTGTAGGGCTGCAGGTTGAAGGTACTTCCGCCGTCGGTAGAAACCAGCAAACCCGCATTGGTGCCGACGTATACGTTCGGCAAGTCCCAGAACGCGCCTGCGATGTACGCTCCGCCCGACATCGTGCTCGTGTACCTCAGTGCAAAGCTCGCGCCACCATTCGATGAGTAGTAGAGACGCATGTAGTCAACCACGATCAGATTGGTCGTGGTGTTCGGGTCCACTGCCATCTCCCAGCATGAGCCATATGTCGGGTCACCCGGCAGGGCGGACCACGAGACGCCCCCATCCGACGTCTTCACCGGCGTCATGCCGTCGTTCTCGTAGTTCACGCTGTACCGCACCTGCGGGTCCGAAGTGAACTGAACGCCGACGTGGTTCCCGCCCTGAATAGCGCCGAAGTGCTCAATCTGCCAAGTGTGGCCGGTATCAGTCGAATGGAACAGCTCGCCCATATCGCAGCCGGCATACATCTCAGCGGAGTTGGACGGATTGAACACGGGATTGTATAGGGCTCCACCGCCGCCGATACCACGCACCGACCACGAACTTGGCAGCCGGGCGCTAGCTGCCGGACACAGCAGAACTACAGCCAGAATGACAATCCCTGTCCACCCTCCTTGGATCAGTTGAAGTGACACGTCATCCCGACCCAAAGGAAGGCGGTTCCGGCCGTCAAGCCGTGCGGCGCTACACCGGCTCGAGGCGTCCACGGCAGAAGGAGGTTGCGAAGTAGCAGGTTGTGCGTGCGACCTGGAAGAGAATACCGTTAGGAACTGCTTCGCTGCTAAGCCCCTTCGCCCCAGGCCGGCTCTCCGCCGCCGGGCGGCGGCACCGAATCCCCGGTTTCGCTGACGGCATAAGGGACGACACCCTTGGGGAAGAGCACCGGTCGGATCTCGTGCACCAACCCGTACTCCAGGGCCTTCCTGGGATCAAGAACCACTTC
>VGIR01000154.1 GCA_016867815.1 candidate division WOR-3 bacterium
GCGCCGGTGGCTGCCCTGCTTTCGCTGTGCAGTCTGCACCCACAGCCGGTGCGAGCGAGCCCCGATAGATGACTGAACGGCAACCTTCAGGAGGCAAGGGATGAACAAGTTCGTGCTCGTATCTTTGTGCTGCGTACTCGCCGGCATGGCGACGGGTCAGTCATGGCAGAACGGACCTCAATCGTCGTTCGCCTACTGCCGTTTCGACGGCGAGTACTTCCCGGGCACGGCCAAGGTCTATTTCCTCGGCGGTCGCTTCGGAACTTCCACGACCCTACCCGACATCTACAGCTACACGCCCAGCACCGACTCTTACGCTGACGTCGGTACCAATATGCCTCTGGCGGTTTCCAACTATGACGTTTGCCTCCTGCGCGACAACTACAATCTGAGCGGCGGAGACACGTTCGGGCTCTACATCATCGGCGGACGCATCGACGCCGCCCCGAACTACATCGACTCTATCCAGGTCTACTACCCAATCAGCGACACGGCCGTGGTCATGCATACCGACGCGTTCCCGGGTCGCGCCGGCGATTCGATCACGGTGGCTCACTCGTCAATCGTCTACAACAACATCGTCTACAGCATGGGCGGATTCAGCCAGGCAACGGGTGTTACCTCCGCCCAGGTCTGGTCGTTCGACCCGCTCGCGACGGCCGGGACACGCTGGTCGCGGTTGGCGGACATGCCGCTGGCCCGCGCCTACCCGATTGTCGCACTTGTCGACTCCTTCCTCTATGCGCTCGGCGGCGATACCTGGTCCAGTTCTTTGCTCTATCCGCGCGCCGAGTGTCAGAGGCTCAACCTGAACGACACAGCTTCCGGCTGGGAGTATGTCGCCAGGATGCCCGATTCGAACTCGCAGGTCCGGGCCTTCGGGTTCGACTCCGACAAACCGGGCGACTTCGCGGGTGACATCATCGTCGCCGATCGCGGCGTCTGGCCCTACGAGTCAACGGACTGCTACATCTACCACACGGCGACCGATACGTGGGACACGTTCCCGCGCCTCGCCCAAGCCCGTCGCAACCACGCCGGCGTGTTCATTCCGGCCGAGGCGGGAGGAGGCACCGGCGTACCCGGCATCTGGGTTTTCGGCGGCCGCCAACTCCAGGACACGCTCTGCCTGCAGGTCAGCGAGTATTATGCGATAGATGTACCTACCCACGATGTGCGAGTGACCGAGATACTCGCGCCCCGGGACACGGTTGATTCCGGCGCATCAGTCACACCGCGGGCCGCGATCCGCAATTCCGGTTCGACAGAAGAGACGTTTGACGTCCGGTTCGCTATCGGCAGTGACTATGCCGATACCGTGTCACTCACGCTCGCGCCCGGCGCGACCGACACGGCCGACTTTGAGGATTGGGACGCGCTGGAGCTCGGCACCTTCGCGGTGACGTGTTCCACGATGCTCGCAAGCGACACCAACTCGGCAAACGATGCGATCCACGATTCGATCGTCGTCAGTCCGTTCACCGGTGTCGCCGAACAGCGCGGACTGCCCGGAGTCTTTTCGTTGGACCGGGTCGTGCCCAGCCCGTCAGCGGGCATGGCCGTTATCCGTTTCGGCGTCCCGCGTCCTACGCCGGCGACCCTGAGAATCTACTCCGCCGCCGGGACGGTGGTGCGAACCATCTACAGCTCTTCGCTGGCCCCGGGCTACTACTCTCTTGACTGGAACGGCCGCGATGTGGCCGGCCGCCTGGCCGGAGCCGGAGTCTACCTGGTACGGTTCGAGGCCGAGGGTTTCGCCGCCACGCGCAAGCTCGTGCTGCAGAGGTAGCGGAAGGCAGGGAGGGGTGGAGCCCAGAAGGTCGTGGTCACGAGGTTGAGAGGAAACATGAGACCGGCTGCTATGCTGTTGGCCGTCTGCTGCTGCTTGTCCGCGGTCACCGGACAGTGGTTGGAGACGACGATTCTGTGTGACTCGCTTGCTCTCCCGGTACAGCCTTGGTGCCTTGCCTACGATTCGATACACGATGTTTTCTATGTCGGAGGGAAGGGATTGGACGGAAACGTGCTTGCCTTCGACGGCCAGACGAACCAGCCAGTGCGGGTCATACGGACAGGGCACAACGTCATGGAGTTGTGCCTCAATCCGGTCGCGGGCAAGCTGTATTGCATGCACCCCGACGTCAACGAAGTCACCGTCGTTGACGGGACTTCCGGCGAGATCGTCGCAGTCCTGTCTTGCGGCGCTGGTGCCGCGGCACTCTGCTGCAACACACGCGAGAACAAGGTGTACTGCGCAAACAAGACGAGTAATAGCGTGACTGTCATCGACGGCGGCGGCGATACGGTCATCACAACGGTGCAGGTATTTGTCAATCCGAGGATTCTCGCATATAGCTCGCTGGCGAACAAGGTCTATGTTGGCTGCAATCCGGATACCTACAGCCTCAAGAAGCTCTACATACTCGACGGCGTCACGAACCAGGTACGCGCCAACTTCAGCTTTGATGGCGGCCACGGGTGGTGTGGTCTGGCGTGCAATACCGCTGTCAACAAGTCCTACTATTTCTACGACGACCACGGCTTCACAGGCCGTATGGTAGGGGTGGATGGTGAGAGCGATACCATAGTTGTCCAGCTACCGATAGGCTATGCCTCTTTTCCGGCACGCTTCAATCCCGCCTCGAACAAGCTCTACTGCGGTACCTGCGACGGTGGCTCGGGCCGAGTTGAGATCATTGATGCTGGCAGCGACAGTCTGATCCGGTCTCTGCGCATAAACGCGTACAATCCGCGCGCGCTGTGCGCGAATCCGGTTGACAACAAAATGTACTGCGCCGACTATGGCAGCGTCATTTCGGTCGTTGACGGCGCAGGTGACTCCGTCACTGCCGAGATACCCGTGACCAGCAACAACGCATGGTGCTTCAACCGGGTTCGTGACAGGCTGTACGTTGCGCAAGGTGTGAAGGACACAATTGTGGTTGTCGACGGAGCCGGTGACAGCGTACTTGCCCGCTTTTCCACGGTCGGAGCTCTTCCCGTGGATCTGGTGTACAGCAAGCTGAGGAACAAGGTCTATTGTGCCAACGAGGGAATTGGGACTGTGACCATCATTGACGGAGCGACCAACGAGCCTCGGGCCTTCCTGCAGGTCGGGCGGGGTTCAAGGGCTCTCTGCTACTCCCGCGTTGCCGACAGGGTGTATTGCGCCTGCTACACGGCCGACAGCGTCGTGGCCATCTCCGGCAGTGGCGACAGCGTCACTGCCTCACTCGGGACCGGGCTCCGCCCGAGTGCCGTCGCGTGCGATTCTGCGTCGGGCAAAGTCTATGTGGCAAACTATGCCGCTCACAGTTTGACTGTCGCCGACTCTGCGCTTGCGGGTGTGCTGGCCATAACCCAGGTGGGAAGCTACCCGAATGCCCTCTGCCACGACCCCGAACGCCGCAGGATGTACTGCGCCAACAGTGGCAGCGCCAGCGTTAGCGTCATAGATACTCGAACTGACAGTGTGACAGCGACCGTTCCCGTCGGCACCCTACCGAGTGCCCTGTGCCTGGGAATGTCGGCAGCCAAGCTCTACTGCGCCAACAAGGTTGGTGGTACCGTCTCCGTGATCGCGTGCGACTCGCTGCGCGTGACCAGGACGTTGAGTGTCGGCACGAGTCCCCGCGCGCTATGCTACAACCCGACTGATGAGAAGATCTATGTGGCGAACGCCGGGGGCGGGATAGCCATCATCAACGCACAGACTGACAGCGTAGAGGCCAGGGGGATCTGGTCTTCAGTGGGGTTTGCCGCCCTGCATCACTCCGACCTCAATGACCGCGTCTACTGTGTGGGTAGCGACAATGCCAGTGGCTACGTTGTCGTGCTCGACGGCGCATCGAACAGCCAGGTCAAGCTGCTGTATCCCGGCACTACCCCTGTTTCTCTCGCGTGGAATCCACAGCAGGCACGAATGTACGTCGCCAACTGCAGTTCTGCCACCATCTCGGTCATCCGCGACTCGATGCTCGGTCTGGAAGAACAGCCCGGACACAGACTGGCGCGAGGGCTTGAGCCTACATTGGTCAGAGGAGTCTTGAGGCTGGCGGCCACCGCAGAAGCCACGCTCATCAACTCGTCCGGTCAGAAGGTCCTGTGCCTTCGTCCCGGCCCGAACGACGTCGGGCACGTGCCATCGGGCGTCTACTTCATCTGTCCGATGCGAGCATCTGCCGGCACGCAGCCGTCACCAGCGATCAAGGTCGTGATTCAGCAGTAGGGAGGAGACATGCGAAGTTGCTCTCTCATGGGGCTGTTGGTTCTACTCGGCATGCCTGCTCAAGCGTTTGAGTGGCAGTTCGAGTACGTCGACACGGTCGGCAACTGGTCCTCACCATCACTCAAGCTGTCCGGAACCGGCGTCCTGCACTTCTGCTACCGAGCACCGGGCAACAGGATTGTGCACTCCTACCTGGACAGCGTCTGGAATCGCGAGGGAGTTGGGCCGTTCG
>VGIR01000155.1 GCA_016867815.1 candidate division WOR-3 bacterium
GCTACCAGGCTTCGCTGGTTGCCTTGTGTGCCATGGAAACGGAGACCAAGCAAGTGCTGGACTCAAGCGGCATCGACACCATGTACATAGTCTTCTACCTCGACTTCGCCCGGCAGCTCTTCAAGCTCTCGCACCGCCATACTATCTCCGGCCCGACGCTGGCGAAAGAGGCCCAGGTGCTGCTGGAGAAATGGCAGAACCGCGGTCTCAGGCCCGAGGTCCTCGCCGCGATACGCACCGACGTCTTCAACGTCCCCGCTCCGGCACCGTAGCGGCAGGCTGACGGATATCGCACCTCGCCTGAGAATCAGGGGCGGGCTTACGCCCGCCCCTGCTCGCATTCGGCTGTTCTCTACTCTCGACTCTCCATTCTCGCGCGCTAGCGCGCCACCACCGCCTTCTTCACCGCCCGGAATCCCGGCGTGTCGAGACGGTAGAAGTAGACACCGCGCGGCACCTGCCTGCCACGGCTGTCCTTGGCGTCCCAGCTTACCGAGTAGTTGCCCGCCTGCTGATGCCCGCTGGCCAGCGTACGCACGGTCCGACCCGTCACGTCATACACCTGCAGGCTGACGTTGCTCGCTGTCGGCAAGGCGTAGCTGATCTGGGTGTGGCTCTTGAGCGGGTTGGGGCGGCAGGAGGCCAGCGACGGCTTCACCGGTATCGGGACTGAGTTTGCGCTCTGCCCGCCTTCGCCCGAGGCCTGCTTCAGGTTGAGCTTGTTGTAGCCGACTTCGTAGTAGTTGGCCTCCGGCGTCTCGCTCCAGATGGTATGCAGATACGGTATGGCCGTGTCGCCCGAGGCCTTGTTCTGGAAGAGGACGTGCGGGTAGGTAGAGAAGGTGGCGTTGTCCGCGATGTTCAAGGTGTCGCCGAAGTCGATGCAGGCGAGGATGTCGGAGTCGGAGCCGCCGGAGCGGGTCTCTGCCCAGGCTACGATGACCGTGTCGCCCATGGCGATGGTCGGATAGTCGGAGGCTTTGCTTGAGGTGTTGCTCAGATTGGCCGCGATCTCCCAGTTGTTGTAGGCGCTGTCGGTCGAACGCTTCCGGCAGTAGACATCGGTCGTGTCGCCCTGTGCCCAGGCCACGACAATCTGGTCGGCATCGGAGTTGGTGTACGGATGAGCGGCCACGATGCCCCGGCCCGTGAGGTCGTGGACCGCGGTCCAGTTGTTGGCGATGCTCGTGCTCCGACCGTCGGTGTCCATCCGGTACTTGATGGTGCCGTTGTCTTCCCACGTGACGTGGATGCGGTCGGAGTCCGACTTGTACGGCTCGACCGTGATTGACGGGTCGCCCAGGCTTGAGCCGGTAGCCACCGTGTAGGTAGACACCGAACTGCCGTTGAACTTGGCGAGGATCAGGGACTGGGTTCCGCCCGTGGCAGTGGAGAGGAACGCGGCGTAGGCGATCCCGGACTGGGTGTATGAAGAACCGGACAGGCTGGCCGGCCCAAGCGTCGTGCCCGACACTGAGTAGAGCGTCTCCGGCCCGGTCCAGGAACTGCCGTTACGGTAGTACGCCTCCTGTATCGGCGGATTCAGCGTCTGGCTCGGCTTCCGCACTACCACCCAGCGCTTGCCGCTGGAATCCTCGGCTATCGTCGGATAGTCGCGGCCCGAGGCCAACACCGACCGCTGCCAGGTGTCGCCGTTGGCAGACCACGCGAACACGATTGCGTTGTCGAGGTCAGCGTAGACGCTGAAGAGCGAATCTGACCCGTTCTTCCGCACCAGCTTGGCTCCGTTGTTGTACTTGGTGGCGTCGCTGGTGGCACGGGAGACGTTCAAGCTCTCGCAAACATAGCGGGTCTCGCCAGTGTCATAGACGCCGGAATCGACCTCGAACGCAACTCCTGCAGTATAAAGGAGATGCACACGCACCTGGTCTATCGAAGGGCTGATCGCCGATGACTCGGCCACGGTGTGCGGGTAACAGGCGTTGGTGTCGTTGGCGACAAACGTCTCCTCTTCGCCCCGGACGAAGCCCTTGATTGTCCACTTGCCGTTGGCGTCCTTCTCCTGCCAGCAGGAAACGCCCAGCCCGGCAAAGACCGGATTCGTCTTCTCGGCTGAGCCGGTGTCGCCCGGCGTTGCCATCTGTGACCAGTTGCCGAACAGGGAGGTGGACAGGTCGCAGGTAGCGCGCTGGATGGCGTAGTTGCTGCCGTTCTTCCGGGTCCAGACGACGTTGAGCGCCGTGCCGTTGTCGTCGAACCGGCTCATGGCGTGATAGCCGTTCGCGGTTACGAGATTCGGGCTTGACCACGCAGGGACCTGACCCGATGTGCCCGGTCCGTAGTCACAGAGCATCGAGGCCAAGGTAGAGTCCCCATGCTGCCATGTGACCACCAGCGTATCAGACTGATAGACTGACACACAAGGCAGGCTGTCACCGAGGTTGGCTACGCTCTCTATCGTATCAAGCACGACCCCGCCGGTGTCCACGCGGGCATACATGATCTTCGAAGCAGCGCCAGCCGTGTCGTAGACCGGGAACACGACGCTACCGACGTACACGCCGCTGGCCTGATTCGGGTAACAGACGATCGACGGCTGCCCCGGCACGGCCGAGCTAGAACCAGCGTAGACCACCTCGTAGCTCCCGTCGCCCGTCTTGGTCCAGACAGTATCGTCGCAAACGTAGGCTATCCACTGCTCACCGTCGCCGTCCAGTGCCATCCCGGGCCGGCTGCCGGGAGCCACTACCATGGGCGGGAGGTCCGGCTCGGCCGGGCCCGCCACTACCTGCGGTCGGATCACCGATGCGTACTGGATTGACCCATCAGGAGCCCTGGCAATTAGCCGACCGGACCCCGCGATGACCGCATCGTCATACCAGAATCCAGACTCATTCACCCATCCGACCTTGCCGCTTCGAAGGTAGACTCCGCGCTTGTCTCCCCCCGGGATTGTCGTGTTGTAGACCCAACGTCCGATTGAGCCCTGAGTCACCACCGATGGACGCAGTTCCGTAGGGTACTTCGTGTCGACCGCCGAAAGACGAACGGGGAGTTGCCAAGCGATATGGGGATTCTCATCCTTCACAAGGACGCCAAACATCTGAAACACGAACCCCGTGTTCACGGGGAGAGTCGTACTGGACATCTGGCTCACTAAGAGTACCGCAGTATCGGGGTTGGTACCGTAGGTAACCACCGCAGCGGACGTATGATCGCAAACCCGAGTTTCCGCCGTGGGGATCTCGTAGGGACCATACCAGGACTCAGCGGCATTCCGCGAGAACTTGTAGACGATTCTATTGTCATCATGCCAACACACGAACATGAACCGGCCTGCGGCGACAATACACGGACGCACGCCGTCGCCCAGCCACGTGCCTGTGCCCGAACCCCAAGTCCCGCCGTAGGGGCCGGACGCCGTCTTGAACCTGATCTCTGGACTCGGTGTATTCTCACCTAGTTGATAGGCACAGTGCACGAGGTAATCCGCGCCCGAGTAGTTCGTCACAGCCAGAGATGGTGCCTTGGGCTGGTCGACCTCATACTGGTAGGGCGACACTTCCTTCGAACCGTACCAGCTTGACCCACGGTTGGTTGTGGTGCAGGCGAGAAGACCCCAGTTGGGACCGCTGTTCTGGTAGTTGTCCGAAAACGCCGCAACCATCCGCCGGCCGTCGGAGGTCAAGTACGTGCCCGCGAGACAGTGGTCGTAGTTCACGTGATTGCTCTGGGTGAGGGCCTCGTCGATAGGGCTCTGCTCATCGAGCTTATCCCACGCTGTCCTGCATTTGTAGTCTTGGTTATGGTACTCCGAGCACATCCAGAGCTTCCAACTGTCGTTCATAACAACGTAGGGGTCACCAGGCTTGTAGTCCTTATCCCAGACGACGTACGGCCATTCGCGACCGTTGTGTTGCCCATCCCAACGCGCACTTCCCGTGTACTCAAATGCTAGGAGGCTGTCGTAGGACCACCAGGGATCGCGGGTGAGGGCTTTCCGGCACTCGACACCGACGCTCGTCCAATTGGCGTAGGACATCGCCACGGCCGGTGTGCCGTTGTTCTTGGTGAGCCAGTAGTCGGACACTCCGTTCAGGTCAAACATGCAGTCGTTTGGCCCTTCCCAGGTCCACTGCCATGCGTAGTATCCAAGGGCCGATGTACACAGCGCGACCGAAGCTAGGATGGTCGCCACTATCATTCGTTTCATCGATCTCTTCCTTTCAGTACGGTCAGTACATGCTTATTCCTTTGACTTCCGTCTCAGGTCTGCTACTCTGAGACGACGGGCAGCAACAGAACTCACGTTCTGTCCTGTTACTAATCAGAGCATAAAATGTTTGACATGGGAGTCGGTTTGGTGTATACTGTGAGTAATGAGAGAAGACGATACTCGGCGTCTATCGCCGGCGGCTTTGGATGTGCTGCGTGTGCGGGTGATGAAA
>VGIR01000156.1 GCA_016867815.1 candidate division WOR-3 bacterium
GGCGAGCTGTTCCGAGGTCACGCCCGAAAGGGCGAACTCCCGCAGGTCGAGCTCGACCTGTACCTGTCTGATCACCTGGCCGCCGGAGTTGACCGCGGCGACTCCGGGTACGCGTTGAAGCCGCTGCGTAATCTCTTCGGCGATGTCGGCCAGCTCGGCTGCGTCGATATCGCCGGCCAGTCCGAGGTTGAGCACCGGCATCATCGAGGGGTCGAACTTGAAGACGAACGGCTTCTGGACGTCGGCCGGCAGCGATGCCTGGGCCATGTCGAGCCGGTCGCGGATGTCGGACGCGGCCGCGTCGAGGTTCGTGCCCCAGTCGAACTGCATCGTGATGGCCGAGACGTTCTCCGAGGACCGCGAGGTGATGTCGGTCAGCCCGGCAATTGTGCCGAGGCCTTCTTCCATCGGGTCGGTGACTTCGGACTCGACTTCGAGCGGGCCGGCGCCCGGGTATATGGTCGCGACGACGACCATCGGGAACGTAACATCCGGGTAGAAGTCGACCTGCATGCGGGAGACGCCGATGACGCCGAATACGAGGACTGCGACCACGACCATCGCGGTCGTGACCGGCTTGGAGATGGACGCGTCGACCAGCTTCATTGCTGACCGCTCTCTGCCGGCTTCACTTCGTCGCCGTCCTTGATGCGTTCTTTGCCGGTAGTGATGACCTTCTCCCCCGATTGTATGCCGGAGACGACCTCGACCGCCCGGTCGCCGATCAGCCCGAGTTCGATCGGACGGAATCGGGCGGTGGTGCCGTCGAGCACTGCGATTCGCATTGACCCGTCATTGAAAAGGGCGGTCAGAGGAAGGGCGACCACCGCCTCACGCCGTTCGAGCACGAGGCGAACCGCGCAGGCCATGCCCGGCACCAACAGCCGACTGCGGTTTTCAACCACCAACTCAGCGGTCGCTGTGCGAGACATCTGGTCCAGCATCGGCGTGACCCGGCTGACTGAGCCGGAGAACGTCTCGTCCGGGAAAGCAGACACGGCAACCACGCCGCGCGCGCCCGGTCTGACGAATCGAAGGTCCTGGTCGCTGACGTTAACCTTGACCCTGACTCGCGCGCCGTAGCTAGCGATGGAGGCCACCGGCATGCCCGGCGCCACCGACTGCCCGACCTCGACGTAGACCTTGCCTACCGTTCCGGTAACCGGCGCGGTCACCGGGCCCGGCTTGAAGTCCATTCCCGGGACGTCGTTGACGACGTAGGCGATGGGATCGCCTTCGCTCACCGACGAACCCTCCGGCCGTACGATCTCCGTCACCCTCCCGGCGATCTTGGGCATCGCCATCGCCTGCTGGTCGCCTTGCAGGGTGCCCAGCAATTGCACGGTGCGGACCACGGTGTCGAGCTTGACCGTGTGGACCTCTACCGACTGCACTGCCCGGTCTTCCTTCTTTTGCTTGCCGGAGGTCGAGCGGCAGCCGGCGGCGACGAAGAGGGCAAGCGTGGTAATCAGAAGCGCGGATAGGTTCTTCATCATCGTCTCCTTAGTGTTCCCCGATTGCCTTCTCGAGCTTTGCCTTGGCAATCTGGTAGTTGGCCATTGCGTTGAGGTACGCGACCCGCGCTTGGGTCAGCGCGACCTGGCTATCCATGTAATCGAGGTTGGTCAGTAGTCCGTTCTCGTACCGGGCCTGAGCCAGGCCAAGCGCGGCCTCGGCGACTTCAACGTTCTTCTTCTGGAAGGCGGCGTTCTTCGCCTCCTGATTCAGGCCGAGGGCCAGTGCCTTGACCTCGAGCTTTACTCCGTCCTCGACCAGCGCCAGTGCGATCCGGGCCTGGCGATGCCTGGCCTGGGCCGCCTTGAGCTTGCTGTAGTTGGACAGACCCGTGAAGATGGGCATCGAGATACCGGCGGTTGCGTTCCAGTCCGCGCCCCACTCAGCACTGAAGCCGACTGGGTTCTTATAGCTCAGGTTGGCCTGCGCGAACGCATTGGGCAGGTTGGCAGTCCGGGCGATGCGTACGCCAAGCTCCGCCATCTTCGCGGCGTTGCGCAGTTGGGCGAGTTCCGGTCTGCGCTCGAGCGCCTGCTGCGTCGCCTGGTCTACGTCAACGGTGAACGAATCCGGCGCGAGTTCCTCGCTGAACGCTACCGGCGTGGCCGGATCCAGACCAAGCGTGTTGAGAAGAGCGGCGGTCGCGAGTTCGGCCCCGTTTTCGACCTGCGAGACCTGGGCTTCCATCTGCTGCAGCCCGAGTGTCGCCTTCATCAGGTCAAGCTTTGTGGCCATGCCGTTGTCGTAGAGCGACTGGACCTGGCCGACGTGGCCTCGGAGCTGGCGCAGGGCGTCGTTCATCACACCCACCGTTCGCCGGACGAGCAGAGCCTGGTAGTAGCCCGACGTCGCGTCCACCCGTAGCTGGGCGCGGGCCTGAAGCAGGGCCTGCATCTGGATCTCCTGGCTTAGACCGGCCATGCGGTAGGCGTTGAGCAGCTTGCCCCACGTGAATAGGGTCTGCTGCACCGTGCCGGTCAGCGCGTAGTTGTCCGAGCTACCGAGCTTCACGCTCACAGTGTCCGGAGTATACACCGGTATCGGATCGGTCATGCCCGTCGTCTCGCCGGTCCTTGGGTTCACTACCCAGAAGGGTATGTTGGTGTACCCCGGAATGGTCATCGGGAACGAACTGACCTTGGCGAGACATGTGTAGGTGCCGGTGGCCGAAATCTGCGGCAGGAACGCACCGAAGGCGGCACCTTTGCCCGCGACCGCCTCCATCATTTTGGCCGTAGCCAGCTCCACCTGCTTCGGGTTGGAGAGAGCCATCTCGACTGCCTTGGCCGCGTCGAGGCGCAGCGTGTCGGCCCGGGCGCCAGCCGCACCAGCGGCCAGCAGCCCGGCAAAGATGCAGAGGGCGAATCTACGCATCAATACTCCTTATCTCCTATTGCCATCCGTACGGCGGCCCCTGCTCTCGGCAAGGATGCCGCAAAAGAACAATTCCTTGATCGACTCATCCGGCCGCGCTCCCGGAGACCGGGCCAGCGACAACAGCATGGCGTGGAATGTGCCGATGAACATGGTCGCCGCAACTCGGGGTTCGACCGGCCGGAACTCGCCCTGCTCGATGCCCTGCTTCAGCACGCCCGCGACCGCGTCCTCCATCTCCAACATGCGGGGCAGGACGTGCTTCCGGAACCGCTTCATCACCGTGCTGGACTGGTTGACGTTCTCCATCGAGAGCAGAGCCATCACGCCGGGGTTGGACATCATCCCGGTCGCCCAGGTCGAGAAGAGCTCCTCGAGTCGGCGACGAGGGGATACGGGCCGCGCTGCCACCGCGGCGATCGTCTCCAGCGCCTGCTCGAGCAGCCAGTCCACCAGGCCGATGTAGATGGCGGGCTTGTCCTTGAAGTAGAGGTAGACCGTGCCCTTGGCCACGCCGGCGCGGCGGGCGACTTCGTCGACGGTGGTTTCGAAGTACCCCTTCTCAGTGACGACGGCAAAAGCCGCCTTGAGCAAGGCGAGCCGTTTGACTTCTGACTTGGTCTTCATGTGGTCTTGGCCTTTCGAAAACTGACCGGTCAGTCATTATAGAGCCACCCGGTGCGTAGTCAAGAACAAACGTCGCGGGCGTGTGACAGAGGCCCCGCGCTAGACTGCTCAGGTAGTCGGAGGGAGGTGGTCCAGGGGTCGAGCATTCAGGCCGGCAGAAGGCAGTTTCGAACCGGTATCTTTTGACTTCCGGGATTCTGGAACCAAGGAATCCCCTCCCTTGACCCCGGTTTGACGGTCGCTATCATCGACTGCCTGCGTTGCAGCAGGTGAAGGGTCCTGAAGGAATGAACGCTCCTCGGCTTTGCCGCGCTGGGGCTATGTGACCTGTCGTCGCGCCTCTCCGCAGGCAGGGCCGGGAGGTCTTGGTCAGTTCGTTGGGCAACCTTAACGAGGAGCAGCGATGCGCAGATTGGTGACTCTGGGTCTTGCCGTTGGGCTCGCCGGGGCGAGCAACTTCTACATCTTCTACAAGCAGGTGGGCGCCAACCCGAACTGCCCCGGGCTTTCGATTGACGCATACAACAACGCGTCCGCGCATACACAATGGTCAATGGACTCGGCGGGCAGTTCCTCCGAGGACAACATCGTGGGCGACTGGCTGATCCGGGCGGTGCTCGACTGGGCGCCGCAGGATACCAACGCGTCGGCCGTCTGGTTCTCCAGGAACATGCCCAAGGACACGCTCCCCAACATTAACTTCCCGATTCGGGCGATGATCAGGAACATGGGCAGCGATACGCTGCCCATCGGTACGCAGGTGCGGCTGTCGATTGCCGGACCGGACAGTTACGTCTACAACGACAC
>VGIR01000157.1 GCA_016867815.1 candidate division WOR-3 bacterium
ACTCGTTGACGTATCGGCGAGCCTACCGGCCGGCATATCGGGTGGTTCTCATGTCCTGCGTCCGCAAAGAGCGAGTTGTGAATAGTGAATGGTGAGAACGGAGCGGGTTTCACAATCAACCTTCCTCTACTTACTCTTTTCACGGGGCACTCCGCGCCTTGGGCAGAGCCGGCTGAGCGGGCAGGCTGAGCAGAGCGGCTGCCGCGGACGGCAGATGGTCTGCCCCAGCGCCACCAGCAAGTGGTTCATGTCCTTCCAGGCATGGCGCGGCAGAATCGCCATCAACCCGACTTCCGTATCCGTCGGCCGACGAGTACGCACCAGATCCAGCCGGTTCGAGATCCGCTGCACATGCGTGTCCACCGCGATTGCCGGCAGGCCGTATCCGTGACTGAGGACGATGCTCGCGACCTTGCGGCCGACACCGGGCAGCTCCAGCAGTTCCGCCATCGTGCGCGGCACTTCTTCGTCCCACCGCTCCACCAGCATTCGAGCCAGCCGCGGCAGCAGCCTCGCTTTCGTGCGATAGAAGCCGACCGGATAGATGAGCTTCTGAATCCGGGTCGGGTTCAGATGTGACAGGGTACGCGGGTCGGCGGCGCGACTGAACAGGCGGGCCGATGCTGCCGCAGTAACCGGGTCCTGGGTGCGGGTGGAAAGGACGGCCGAAACGAGAATCCGGAAGGGGTCCGGCTGCGGCATCAACTTGACCGGCGCGTCCAGGCGCGTCCAGGCGCGGCGCAGGATGGCGCGAACGCGCAACGCCCGGCGACGGCGGTCGGCGGTCGGCGAGGTGCGGGGGGTAGAAATGCTCAGAAGCCGATGATCTTCAGTCCCGTGAGGAAGGTCATCGTGAGCATCAGGGCGACGGCGAGGATCATGAGGGTGGCGTGCCAGCGCATGTGCGGCGGCGTCTGGCCGGGCTGGCTGCGGGTGAAGGTGATGAGCGCGGCGACCAGGGCGGCGACAAGCACGATGATCGAGAGCGTCATGTGGCCGGAAAGCTCGACTCCCTTGTGAATGCCGCGCAGGCCCATGTTGACGAACAGACCCATGACGAAATTGGCCAGGCAGAGCAGCAGGAAGTAGATGGAACGGCCGCGCTGACGTCGCATCGGGAAGTCCCAGTCGCTGACCTTGGACAGGCTTACCTGGGCGGTTACCAGCCCAAGTGCGAGTGTGCCGAGGGCGATGATCGGATGGATGAAGCCGTACCAGGGCACGATCAGGAGGAAATGACCAAATCCGAATTCCTGATTCCCAATTCCGGAGTCCAGAGTCTAGTGTCCATAGTCGCCTTCGTCCTAGTCCACGAGGAAGCCGACACGGCAGCGGCTGAGGAGTTCCAGATTCGACCTGGAGCCATGAATCCGCGCCGCGTCGGCACGGCTGATGACCAGGTCACAGGAATTCGGGCCGGTCACCGCCAAGGCGCGAACGATGAGCGGGTCTGAGCCGACGCGTTCGGCAGCCAAGGCCTGGGGTCGGTCAGAGTAGTAGCCGACCAGCCCGTGCTGGGCTGCTTGCTCCGGTTCTGCAAAGTCCGAACTGAAGACGTCGTCGCCGGATTCGGTCACCACCTGAGGGAAGAGAGCGGGACGGGATGCCAGTCCTTTGGCGTCGACCAGGATGCCGCTGTACTCGGGCGCACCATCGGTCTCGTAGGGGACGAGCTCCAGGTCGGCCGGCGGCTCCTTGCCTTCGGGCCAGGGCTGGCCGCAGCAGGGGCACGCGGTCCGGCCCTGCAGGTGCGGGGCGCTCCTCACCGGTAGCATCAACTCGAGCACTGCGCCGGTCAGCGGAAATCCATACTCGGTCGAGATGGTGCCGTCCGACAGGTACTTCGTTCCCAGGCGCTCGCCCGGGAGGTTCAGCCGTTCCAACCGGCGCTGCACGAGAGAATGAGAAGAGAGATAGGAGCCGACCGTCCAGTCCCGGTCATAGGAGGCGGCCCTGAGGGTTTGCAGCATGCGTTCCTTGAGGACATCGGTGCTGTGCAGGCTGCGGGTCCCGGAGTCGACAGTTACGACAACGACTGTCTGGCGGGAGTAGTCAAGCGAGTCCGCGGCCGCCGAAGCGACCAGGGCAGCCAGCAGCGGTACCAGGAAACGCGCGAGAACTCCTTTCTGTACATTCACCAGTCAGACCTGGAAACTGGCGGGCAAAACGGAAAAAGCGGCCAACGGGAATCGAACCCGTGTAACCGGCTTGGGAAGCCGGAGCTCTACCCCTGAGCTATGGCCGCAGTATCAGCTTCAAGCCACAAGCCTCACGCTGTAGGCTGCTGGCTGACCAAGCACCCGGTCCGGAGGCTTGGGAAGCCGGAGCTCTACCCCTGAGCTATGGCCGCGTCGAAGTAGACAATACTAGGCCCAGCCGACTTCCTGTCAAGCGGATGCCCAGCCGGTGCCCGGACGGCAAAGGTCACATCGGCACAGCCTTGACCCTCGGTAGGACGAGGCTAGACTCTAGTGAGGCGAATAGTGGATCGAAAGGCAACTAGTCAGCAAAGAAGGAACCATGAAGGCTAAAGCGCTTCTTGTCGTCCTGCTGATGGTGCTCCTATCGGCACCCTCGGCAGCACTGGCCGTGCTCAACGTCGGCGACCAGGCGACGGAATTCAACATCCCGGACACCGCCTGGGTGAACCACCAACTGACCGAGTTTCGCGGCAGGGTGGTGATGATCCTGTTCTGGCAGCAGTGGTGACCGTACTGCCGCGAGGAGTTGCCTCGCCTTTCCTCCTTCCATAACGACTATGCGCCACACGGATTCGAGGCTCTCGCGATCAATATCAACGAGAGCATGGACTCCATCGTCAAGCCGTGGGCACGGCAGAACACCAACATGTACCTGCGCGACCCGGGCACGGTCTGGGCGGCCTACCGACATAGCGGCGGTCTGCCAACGAACTATGTGATCGACACGGCGGGAATCGTCCGGTACTGGGGCGAAGGGTTCAATGAGTCGGCGATCAGGGCTGTTATCGAGCAGTATCTGCCTGACAAGATCGAGCACGACGTCGGCGTAGCGCGGCTCCTGGCACCAACCGGTTCGATGGACTCGGGAACGGTGGTAACGCCGGCCTGCTCGCTGCGGAACTACCGGAGCAACGTTGAGACCTACCCGGTGCGGATGAGGGTTGGCGCCGGCTACGACACTACGGTCACGGTAACGAACCATCAGCCGGGCCAGACCGTGTACGTGCAGTTCCCACAATGGACGGCGCCGGCGCGGGGCAGCTTTGCGGTCACCTGCTCAACCGAGCTTACCACCGACGACATCAGCAGCAATGACGTGGCCAGGACCACCCTGACGGTCAACGTCGATGACATAGCCGTGACCGCGATTCTCGTGCCTCTCGACACCGTGGAGCTGGACCGCGGCTACGCGCCTGCCGTCGAGGTGAAGAACCTGGGCACGGTGGCCGACATGGCGAGGGTGAGGTTCTACGTCAGCGACTTCTACTTTGACAGCGTCAGAGTCGCGCTGCAGCCGGGCAAGACCGACACCGCGTTCTTTGACATCTGGACGCCGGCCACGCTCGGAACCTTCCCGGTTCGCTGTTCATCCGCGACCCTCAAGACTGACCTGGTAACCGACAACAACCAGTTGACCAAGTCGGTCTACGTCGTGCCTGCCGGCTTCGAGGAGCAGCCGATGGGCAATGCCCGGTTTACACTCTTCGGCAGCAGCCAGAACCCGGCGCGCACGCAGGCAACCATCCGCTACTCGTTGGCCCAGGCGTCGCCGGTCGATCTGCGGGTATTCTCGACCACCGGCGAATTGGTGCGCGTGCTCGAGTCAGGTAGCAGGGAGTCCGGACTGCACCAGGTAGTCTGGGACGGACGGGACCAGTTGGGCCGTCCGGTGGGCCGCGGCACCTGGTTCTGCCGGATGACTGCCGGCGGATACCAGGCAGTGAGCAAGCTGACTACCATCGAGTAGACCCTGCCGTTTCCAATCAGCGAGACCCGGGAACCCCGGGTCTCGCCGCTTATGACGACGTCGCCGTTGGCTGCCTCTGCGCCGTCGGAGACGCCGGCAAGTGATGCAGAGGGACGTCTTTGACACCGACGCCGAAGGGCCTATCCTCACGTCAGAGATGAGCAATCCCGCAGGTCACGTCTGTTGCATGGGGCCCGCTCTGGAGAGGGAACCTTGTTGAGCGACCCCGGAGTTCCGGTCAGCGACGACGCCGACCTTGTGCGCAGAGCGCAGGCCGGGGACCTCGGTGCGTTCGAGGAACTGGTGCGGCGGCACCAGCGCGGTCTCTTCTCCTACCTCTACCGGATGT
>VGIR01000158.1 GCA_016867815.1 candidate division WOR-3 bacterium
GCACGGCGAATTCGGGGTGCTCGTGGACTTGACTGGCGGGAACATTCGGCTTTACGAGAAAGAAGACGCGGCGTGGCTTCAGGATTCCGTTCCGGTGCCCACTAATACCGGACTGCCTTACTTCAGTTACGACACCGCCGGTGCGCCGTCAGTCGCCTTCCATCCGTCGGGTTCCGACCAAGCGATCATGTTCGCGAGGCGGACCGACTCCACATGGGCGGCCGAGACCATCTTCACTGCTCCCTACTTCTGCGAACTTGTGGCTCGCGCACTCACCTACACCGTCAAAGCCGAACCGTGCGTCATGGCCTACGTGTACTACGGCATCCCGACCTCGACGACAGTCATTCTCCTCATGGAACAGGGAGACACTTGGCCGTATCACGTAGTCACAGGGGCGGGAACTCGCGCTCATCTTGAGGCCCTTGCGTGTGCTCGGGATACAGGCGGAGGTGCTGCTGTTTTGTACGACTACGGAGACGAATTCAACTGGACTGGTAACCTCTACTATGCGGGATTCGGCACAGGCTTTGCCTCGCTGGACACGTGGGCAAGCGCCGGGGCTGTAGCGGTTCACAGTTCCGGCGTTCCGCACGCTGCGTACATCCGTAGCCAACTGCGGTACGCCTGTCGAGTCGGCGCTACATGGTACCACGATACGATATCCGCGGCATCCGGCCTGCAGCTAGCTGGCGCAGTTCTGGAGGAATCCTTGCCGACAATCGGGTTCATTGATCCTGCCACTGGTGTCTGGATCGCCAGACGGAAACCTGTCGGTGTCCAGGAACGGGTGCTCGTCCGTTCCATCAAGTCGCTGCGGCCGACACTCGTGCGGGGCATGCTGCATCTGCCGGAAGCTGCAGGCCTTCTCGATATCACAGGGCGGAAGTTGATGGACCTGGTGCCGGGCGCGAATGATGTGCGGGCGCTGGCGCCGGGGGTGTACTTCCTAAAGGAGGGAGGAGAGAGGAGTGAGGAGGGAGGAGCCGGAATCCGCAAGGTCGTGATCACGCGGTGAGCGACCGGCGATAGCAGAAGAGCACATTCCAGAGCTGCGTCTGCGGAGCCCAGCCTGTAGCACTTCTCGACACCAAACGCGTTCCTGCCGGTCACAAGACGACTTCCAGGTACTTGCGTGACGGCCGGGCGAGACATCTACCTAGTCAATAGTCGGTTAGAGAATCTACCTCTCGTCTAAGTGGTGATGCCGGGCATCACCATGTAGACCGTTCCCGGGACGGTTCGGAGAGTGGTTCTCAGATCCTCATGAGATGCGGTTCAGACCGGGACCTGCAATGGGAATCATCGCGCGATGTCCGCCGGGGATTGGACTGAGACTCAGTACAGCATGGCTGCTGTGAACCCGACCGGGGACTGGATCTCGATATCCGGAGGCGTGGTCGGGGTCATTCCGAAAAGCACACGTGGGGTGAGCTGCAGAGGCACGCGAATCGCGATTCGGAGCGCGGTTCGTGTCGCGACTTGCAGAGGCGGTTCCGGGAGACCGACCAAGGGCGCGGTCGAATGAAAGCGCCGGGACGCGTGGGGCGTCCCGGCCGAATCAACCCAGGGTCAGGCGTTTCGCACAGTAGGACAGGTTGATCCCGTCCCGAAGAGAGGCGTCTGCGGACTAGCGCAGCTTCTTCTTGTGGCGCATCGCCTTGATGCGCTTCTTATACTTGTGGCGCCGAATCTTAGACAGCTTGCGCTTTCGACCACAAGGCATCTATTGGCCTCCCTTCATGAGACTTGCTTTCAGAAGCCGCGAGGCTTTGAACACCGGCACGCGGCGGGGCGGGATGTTCACCGGTTCCTTGGTCTTCGGATTGCGCGCGATCTTGGGCTTGCGCAGTTTGGTGGACAAGACACCGAAGCCTCGGATTTCGATGCGGTTCCCTTCCAACAGCATCTTGCACATCTCGTCGAGGAACATCTGCACGAGTTTGCCGACGTCTCGTTTGGTTATGCTGGGGTGAACCTGGCGGGAGATGGTCTCGACCAGGTCGGCTTTGGTTACTGTCATGTGCGCCCTCCTCTAGCTACAAGTACTGCAACTGTACGAACTGCAGCTACCACAAGACTTTGACGAAGATGAAACCCTCTTCTCGGCGCCAGCGACGGCAAACGACGAAAAGCAGCGGGTGAGCTTTTGTGTCCCGCACTTGGGGCAGACAATCTCTTCCTCGTCACGCCTGCTCAGTACGAGTTCTTCGAATTCGTGGTTGCAGATGCTGCAACTGAACTCGCGAATTGGCATAAGCGATTATAGGACAAAGACTTTCGCGTGTCAAGCGCAGCATTTGAGCTAAGTTACAGGCTTGTGGGGAGTTGGCAGTAGAGGCCCCGGTCGAACCGGGTCTTTGGGTACAGCCCTCGGACCGCTTCGCGCGCTATTCGTAGCGAAGGGCCTCAATCGGGTTGAGGCGCGCGGCGCGTGAGGCGGGATAGATGCCAAAGAAGATCCCCACCCCGGCGGAGAAGCCAACCCCGACCAGGACCGTCCAAAGCGGCGCCGCGGCTTTTAGATGTGCCGCCAGTTCAACCACTTTTGCGATTCCGAGTCCAAGCGCCACGCCGATTGCCCCGCCGACAAGCGAGAGCATCACCGCCTCGAGCAGGAACTGCCAGAGCACGTCCTGATTCGTTGCGCCCAGAGCTTTTCGCAGGCCGATTTCGCGGGTACGTTCCGCTACTGCGACCAGCATGATGTTCATGATGCCGATGCCGCCCACCAGCAGTGAGATCGCGGCCACCGCGACCATGACAAGGTAGGCGACGCGTGTGATGCTGCGATAGATGTCGCGGATGGTGTCCTGGGTGCTGATGCCGAAGTCGTCGGGCTTGTCGTAGCCGAGCCGGTGGCGGCGGCGCATCAACTCGCGCACCTCGTCGATGGCTTTCTCCACGGGGACGCTCTTCCTAGGCATGGCGGCCACGGAGATGCTGTACATCAGTTCGCCGATGCCGCGGCCGGGCGCGAAATCCTTCTCAAAAGTCGTGATCGGCACGATGATGGCATTGTCCTGGCTCTGACCGAGGAAGCTGCCTTTGCGGGCGAGCACGCCGACGACGACATAGCTCTTGCCGTCCAGCACCAGCCGTTTCCCCAGGGGGATCTCGTGGGGAAAGAGGTTGTCGACGACGTAGCCGCCAATGACGCAGACCGAGTGGCGGCGCAGGCTGTCGTCCGAGTTGATGAACCGGCCGGTCTCAACCTGGTAGTTGCCGACCTCCGCCAGGGCCGGGGTCGAGCCGCTCACCTCGACGCCCGTCACTTTGTTGCTCCGCCACGTGATCTTGCTGATGGTCCGGCTGCGGGACGCCGTCACCCTGTAGATGCTGGGTAGCTGGCTGATGGCGAGTGCGTCGTCCATCGTCAGGTTCGGGCGTTTGTTGATTTCGTCCCAGTCGAGCCGGCCCATTCCAAAGGCGAATTTCTGGATGAAGAGGGTGTTGGACCCGAGCGAGGATATCTGTTTCTCGACCTCGTAGTTCATGCCCTGGATAAGAGAAACGATGGCTATCACCGTCATCACGCCGATGATGATGCCAAGCGCGGTCAGGAAGGAGCGCATGCGGTGCGTGCGGAAGGTGTCGAGCGAGAGACGTACCAGTTCGAGTAGGGGCATCGTTCAGTCCGCAATCCGACCGTCAATCAGCCGAACGACCCGGCGAGCATGGCCGGCAACGGTCTGGTCATGGGTGACGAGGATGATGGTGTTGCCCTGTTCGGCAAGGGAACCGAACAGGCGCATTATCTCGACGCCGGTCTTCGAGTCGAGGTTGCCGGTTGGTTCGTCGGCAAGCACGATCGAGGGACGGTTGGCGAAAGCGCGCGCGATGGCGACGCGTTGCGTTTCGCCGCCGGATAGTTCGCTGGGCTTGTGGGCCATCCGGTCTTTCAAACCGACCATTGCGAGCAGTTCGGCCGCGCGGGCGGCGCGTTCGCGGATCGGGACGCCGGCATAGACCATCGGGAGCTGGACATTCGCCTGGGCCGAGAGGCGCG